>JAJRUH010000040.1 GCA_024277895.1 Bacteroidota bacterium
GAACAGGCGGAACTGTAATTACAAACACGATTTCTAATACTCAAAATCAAATTGATGATAATACTTCCCCGGATGATAATTTTGAAGACATTACAATAAACAATGAATCTGATATTGTTCTTACAAAAACAGTAGATGATCCTACACCTGTTGAAGGTCAAAATGTTACATTTACAATTACAGTTACAAATAACGGTCCGGCACAAGCAAAAAACTTAATCGTAACAGATGTATTACCTGCAGGGTTAACATTTGTAAGTGCAAATACGACATCAGGAACATGGTCAGCACCGAATTGGACTGTCGGAACATTAAATTACGGCGATACAAAGACTTTAGAAATTACGGCAACAGTTAATATCGGTACCGGCGGAACAACAATTACAAATACAGTTTCTAACACCCAAGATCAAACTGACAGTAATATTTCTGCGGATGACAACAATGAAGAAATCTCCGTTAATAATAATGCCGATATTGTTCTCACAAAAACTGTTGACGATAATACACCAGATGAAGATCAACCAATTACATATACTGTTACAGTAACAAACAACGGCCCTACACAAGTCTCAAATTTAGTTGTAACAGATATTTTACCTTCCGGATTAACACCGATAAGTACAACTCAAACAGCAGGAACTTGGTCTGCACCTGACTGGACAATAGGAACATTAGATTACGGAACTACTGAAACTTTGACGCTTACAGCAACAGTCAATATCGGTATCGGCGGTACAACTTTGACAAATATTGTATCAAATACTCAAGATCAATTTGATACGAATATTACTCCTGATGATAATTCTGAAGATATTACAATAAACAATGACGCTGATATTGTTCTCACAAAAACTGTAAATAATAATAAACCCAATGCAAGTGATGATATTACATTTACAATTACAGTAACTAATAACGGTCCGGCACAGGCACAAAACTTAGTCATAACCGATACAATACCTGCAGGTTTAACATTTGTAAATGCAATTACGACAGCAGGAACTTGGTCCGCACCGCATTGGACAATCGGAACATTGAATAAGGGATCTACTGATACTTTAAGAATTGTCGCAAATGTTAATACAGGAACCAACGGTACTGTAATCACTAATACGATAAGCAATTCCCAAGAGCAAACCGACACAAATATCACAGCAGATGATGACATCGAAATAATAACTGTGAATGATATTCCTGTGGCGAATGATGATTACGAAACAATTGATGAAGATAATATATTAAACAGTAATGTATTAACTAATGATACCGGACTGAATGACGGGGGTATTATTGTAACTGTAACTACAGATGTTGTTAACGGAACATTAGCACTAAATACTGACGGAACATATACATATACTCCCGATGCAAATTATCACGGATCAGACAGCTTTGTTTATGAAGTATGTGATGTTGATAATGAATGTGATCAGGCAGCAGTCAATATAACAATTAATTCTGTCAATGATTTACCTGTGGCACAAGACGATAATATAAATATTAATGAAGATTCTGAATTGAATAAAATATTAATTTTGGAAGACAACGGAAACGGAGCCGATGATTTCGGCGGAGACGGACCAAGTACAAGCCCTGTTAAATTAATTGTAAATACAGAAGACGGAGTTTTAGAATTAAATGATAACGGTACTCCGAATAATCCTACAGATGATTATTTCTTATATACCCCCGAACATAATTATTACGGTCATGACTCATTTGAATATGAAATATGTGATTACGACGGAGATTGTGATCAAGCAATTGTTAACATAGAAGTTATAGACGATGATGTGCTGTCAATACCCGAAATATTTACACCTAACGGTGATGGTATAAATGATCTCTTTTATGTTGAAGGACTCGAACTTTATCCGGATAATTCAATATTAATATTCAACAGATGGGGAGATAAAGTTTTTGAAGCAAGCCCATATAACAGTGACTGGGACGGCACAAGTAACTTCGGCATTGTACCCGGAGGGAAGCAGTTACCTGAAGGAACATATTTTTACATAATAAAACTTAAAAATAAACATAAAGATATAAAAGGGTATATTTATTTGAAAAGATAATAACTAAAATGAATGAAAAAATTACCGAATAATATAAATACAGATTATAATAATTACCGATAAAAAATCAAAGTGTTCCGTAATATTGTTTAAAGTATGACCGTATAATTTTAAGAATAAACAAAAGTTAAACATATGAAAAAGATAATTATTATAATATACTCAATAATATTGTCTTATACTGCTAATGCTCAACAAGATGCAATGTACACACATTACATGTATAATACCCTCGTCGTAAATCCGGCATATGCAGGAAGCAGAGATGCCCTGAGTATTACCCTCCTGCATCGTTCTCAATGGGTCGGATTTGCAGGTTCTCCGATTACACAAACATTAACCGTACATACTCCCGTTCTGACTAAAAATATCGGATTGGGTATGTCAATGATTAATGATAAAATAGGTCCGACAAATACAAGTTCACTGTATCTTGACTTTTCATACAGAATAAAATTCAAAGATAATTCAAATTTGGCCTTCGGACTGAAAGGCGGGATGAATCTCAGAAGCCGGAATTTTACAGATTTAGTTATTGTTAACAATAATGATCCTGCCCTGATGAATGATGTAAAAAGCCAATTTTTACCGAATTTCGGTTTCGGAATGTATTATTCTTCTGATAAATTTTATGCAGGAATTTCAATCCCTAAACTTTTAGAAAATAATTTTAAAACAAATTCGACAACGGGAACAACAAATTTGGCTTCAGAAGACAGACATTACTATTTAATTGCAGGAACTGTTTTCAATATAAATGACGGAATAATATTTAAGCCCACAACATTTATTAAAATTACAAACGGAGCACCGATTGAAAGTGATATTACAGCAACATTTATATTTAACAAACGTTTTTATTTAGGTGCCATGTTCAGAACAGGTGATGCCTTAGGCTTGTTAGCAGGAATAAATATTTCTGATAAATTTTTATTAGGCTATTCCTTTGATTGGTCATATACAAACTCAACTGCCGTATATAATGCGGGAAGTCATGAACTAATGTTAAGATACGAGTTTAATTATAAAGTCGGAAAAAATATATATTCTCCGAGATATTTCTAAATTTATTAACAAAGATAAAAGTATGAGTATCAAACATTTACTAATTATCAGTTTTATTTTTTCAGCCTTTATTCTTACAGCTCAGAAAACAAAAAAACAGAATGAACTTGACTCAATCCTGCTAAATAATAAAGTTGAGTTTAGAATTCATAACTTAAATATAAATACTAAAAACCAAGATTTCGGCACCGCCTATTATAAAGATAAAATTGTTTTTACATCTTCAAGAGCTAAATTAAAATTAATTCAGAGAGTTTGGTTTATGAACGATTTACCGTTCTTAAATTTGTATGTTGCCGAACCTGAAAATTCTGAATTAATTAAAGTAAAACCCTTCGGCAGAAATATAAATAAGAAATATAACGAGGGTCCTGCATCATTTAATGAAGCCGGAAATTTTATGGCATTTACAAGAAATAATTACAAAGTCAAAAATAAAAATGATAAAATTAAACTGCAAATATTTACTTCAAAATTTAAAAATAACGAATGGACAGATATTAAACCGATGAACTTTAACAGTAATAAGTATTCAGTCGGACATCCTGCCCTGACTGCTGACGGAAATACAATGTACTTTGCATCAGATATGCCCGGAGGTTTTGGCGGTGTTGATATTTATGTTACCAATAAAAATAAAGAAGGACAATGGAGCAAACCGATAAACCTCGGAAGTGATATTAATACAAAAGGGGATGAAATGTTTCCGTTTATTTATGAAAATAGTTTTTTGTTTTTTGCATCCGACGGTCTCGGAGGTCTCGGAGGTCTTGATTTGTTTTATGTAAGAAAAAAGGGAAATATTTTTACAATACCGAAAAATATCGGAGCACCCATAAACAGCAGTAAAGATGATTTTGCATTTATTCTTAACAAAAAAATGACTGCCGGTTATTTCTCATCCGACAGAAAAGACGGAAAAGGCAGTGATGATATATATTCATTTGTTATACTCAACCCTGTTATTGTCGATATTATTCTGAAAGGAAAAGCTGTTGACAACAATAATAAGCTATTGGCAAATACGAACATTATTTTGTCTGATGCCGAAGGAAATAAAATTAAAGAAATCAATACAGATAAAAACGGAGAATACAAGTTTGATATACAGCCGAATACATCCTACACATTGGAAGCAAACAAAACAAAATACAAATCAACAACAGTAACCCTTAACTCTGATAACAGCAATACAATTATTACTCAAAATCTTATTCTCGAAGCAATTCAGGAGCCTGAAGTTAATGTTAATTTTATATGCAGGGTATCGGACAAAGAAACAAAAGAACCGATTGCAAATGCTAAAATAACTGTCAATAATCCGGTTACAGGCAAAGAAAACATTTTTTATACCGATGATAAAGGTGAAATTTTAATAAAACCCGAAAAGTTAAAATTAAAAGACTCCTTAAATTATAAATTAACTCTTGAAAAAGAAAGTTATACAAAAAAAATAAAAAATTACGAAACAATTATTGAGAAAGCAGGAAATTATATTTTGAATATCAATATGCAAAAAACAAACATTCCGGAAACTGCAATTAATGTTATTTTGGAAGGAAAAACGCTTGATAAAACCAATATAATATTGGAAAATACAGATGTGAGTCTGTTTGACGGTAACGGAAACATAATTAAAACTCAAAAAACAAATAAAAACGGCGAATTCAAGTTTAAATTAAAACCCGAAACATTTTATCGATTAGAAGCTAAAAGAACAGACTACAAAGACAGCTCAATAATTATCGATTCACATGCGTATGATACTTTAATCGTCAAAAACATTAATCTGGATTTAATTCCCGAATTTAATTTTATATGCAAGGTAGCGGACAAA
>JAJRUH010000041.1 GCA_024277895.1 Bacteroidota bacterium
AAGAACTCCGATGAATGCCGTTATCGGATTTAACGATCTAATTGTTAAGAAAAATCCTAAATTTAAAAAGGAATATCAAATTATTGAACAAAATCTTAACATATTATTAGCTACAATTGAAAATATCATTTTACTTTCTCAACTTCAATCGGGGCAAGCAAGTATTGAAATAAGTATATTTTCTTTACAAAGATTTAATTATGAAATTTTTAATAAATTAAAAGAAAAAGTTGATGTTTCGGCTAAACCTATAAAGGTTAAATTTAATACCGAAGTTGAAGAAAATTTATTTTTAAAATCCGATAAAGAAAAATGTAAAATTATTTTCTCTCATATCATTGACAATGCCGTTAAATACACAGAAAAAGGGAGTATTACTCTTCTGTGCAAAAAAGAAAATAATAATCTGGAATATACAATATCGGATACCGGAATCGGTATTTCCGACGAAGAATTACCGTTCATTTTTGATACTTTCAGGAAAATTGAGAAAAAAGATAAACTTTTCAGCGGAACAGGAATAGGATTGTCAATTACCAAAAATCTTATATCTCTTTTAAACGGTAATATATCCGTTAAATCAATTCAGAATAAAGGCACTGTAATTACTGTTATTCTGCCGATATCTGTTTAGCATTATTTTTATTTAGTTTTCTAAATTATAAGAAGTAATATTTAATTTTATTATTGATATGCTTATTTCAAAAATTAAAATAATAAAAAATCATATTAATAATGATTTATTACTTTTGTATTTTAAAACTGAAAATATATGAACCGATTCAGAAAAATAATTTTCCCGTTTTTTATCTCATTTTTCGCAGTTCTGGTTTTTGTATCGTGCAATCAGACAAAACAAAATGAAGTTGTTGTTTATACCAGTATCGATCAAGTATTCAGTGAACCTGTATTAAAAACATTTGAGAAGAAAACAGGCATTACCGTAAAAGCCGTATTTGATACCGAAGAAGCAAAATCAACAGGTGTTTTAAACCGCTTGATTGCCGAAAAAAGCAATCCTCAATGCGATGTGTTTTGGAGCGGAGACCCTATGCGTGCCGGCGTTCTGAAACAAAAAGGAATTACCGAAGCATATCAGTCTTCTGAATCAAAAGGTATAAATCCCTGTTTTATCGATAAAGACTATAACTGGACAGGATTTTCTGCAAGAGCCAGAGTTCTTTTAATAAATACTCAACTTGTAAAAGAGCAAGACTACCCAAAATCAATATTAGATTTAACAAATGAGAAATACAAAGGTAAATTTGCAATTGCAAATCCTTTATTCGGCACCGCATCCTTTCATATTGCGGCATTATTTACTGAATTAGGCGATAAAAAAGCAAAACAATTTTTGGAAGATTTGAAAAAAAACGATGTAATAATTGCCGTAAGCAACGGAGACGTAAAAAAGAAAGTTTCCTCCGGCGAAATTGAAATGGGTTTAACGGATACTGACGATGCAAATGAAGCAATTAAAGAAGGAGCACCGGTAAAAATGATATTTCTTGACCAAAACGGCTTCGGAAATCTTATTGTTCCGAATACAGTTTCTCTTATAAAGAACTCTCCTGACAATGCAAACGGGAAAAAATTAATTGACTTTTTATTATCTCCCGAAACCGAAAAAATGCTGGCTGTAAGTTGTGCTCAAATGCCTCTTCATAAAAAAGTTACAACTCCCGCAAATATTCCTTCACTCGACAAAATTGTTCCGATGAATATTGATTATGATAAAGCTGCAAAAAAGGATGAACAAATAAAAGAATATCTGAAAGAGTGGGTAACCAAATAAAATTGTTAAAATAATGAGTTTGGTACAAAAAGCCGCGAATGCACAAATATCAAAACATAAAAT
Source organism: Bacteroidota bacterium (assembly GCA_024277895.1). Lineage (GTDB taxonomy): Bacteria > Bacteroidota > Bacteroidia > Bacteroidales > JAADGE01 > JAADGE01. The sequence continues at coordinate 1,859 of JAJRUH010000041.1, forward strand.
ACTGATAATCAACTATAAAATTACATGAATTATAGAATTTCGAACCTTTTTAGACCAGACTCAATAATTATAATACAAATTTGAAAACCCCGAAAACAAAATATTTTCTTTGGCTGATTGTCGCAATTTTTGCTGTTACAATTCTGTTGCCACTGCTGATGCTGATATTCGAAGCACTATTTACCGAAACAAATTTCGCATTTGATAATTTCTTAACAATTTTTCAAGGTGAAGTTTTAAAAAGCATTGCAAACAGCTTAATCATCTCGTTATCAACAGGTTTATTATCAGTTATCATCGGAACGGGACTTGCATTTATTCTTACAAAAATAAAACTCCCGTTAAAAAACATTTTACGCCTGATTTTATTGCTGCCTCTATTTTTACCTCCGTATATTACTTCGGTAGCTTGGACTGATTTTTGGCTCTTTGCCGGTTTCCCGAAATCATTCATTTACGGCATACCTTCCGTAATATTTATCTTAACAACCGTATATATTCCTTTATCTGCATTTATCATTTCCGGAAGTTTAGAAAATGTATCCGCCTCAATTGAAGAAGCCGGAGAAATGATGAGCAGTTACAAAACTGTTTTTTTTAAAATAATTTTACCGCTTATTCGTCCTGCTCTTTTTTCTTCTTTCATTCTTATTTTTATTTTATCTGTATCGGAATTTGCCGTTCCGTCTTATCTTTCCGTAAACGTTTTTACAACGGAAATTTTTACTCAATTTACCGCTTTTTACAATTATTCTTCGGCAATTGCACACGCACTTGTCCTCACCCTGATTTGTTTTATCATAATTTTTCCCGGCAAACATTATCTTTTACAAACTCCGTTTGTATCATTCGGGAAAAAATCGCATAAAATAAAATATTATTCCGCTGAAAAGCCTTTCATATACTTTTTGGTTTATCTCACATATATTATTCTTTTTGTTTTTCTTCCCGTTATGATGCTTATCATTCAATCGACAGAAGGAAGCAATTTTGCCCTGATGCAAAGTATTAAACAACTTTTACCTGCTTTTTCGGACACATTTTTATTAACAATATCAAGTGCCGTATTTATCACAATACTCGGGCTTATATTTGCACTTTTAAGAAACAAAATTCTTGATTATATTTTATTATTCACTTTTGCCGTTCCTGCCGTTGTTACGGGAATAGCCTTAATAAAATTTTATAACACACCGGCTTTAAATTTCATTTACGGAACATCAGCAGTTATTATTTTTGCATTCATATCACGATTTATTTTTATTTCGGAAAAGATAATTGCAACAGGCTTAGAACAAATTCCGCCTTCATACCTTGAAGCAGCTTCGGTAATGGGTGCATCTCCGTTTTATTCATTCAAAAAAATATTATTACCTTTAACGTCGGAAGCATTATTTACGGCATTTTTTACGGCAATAATCTTCAGTATAGGAGAATTGTCGGCAGTAATTATGGTATATCCGCCCGGAATTTCTTTACTTTCGGTAAGAATTTTCACTCTTTCTGCCAACGCTCCGCAAAATATGGTAAGTGCGATGTGTCTGACAGCATTATTGTTTACTCTGATAATTATTTTCATAATGTTAATAATCAAAAATACAGTATTTAAAAAACAATGGAAACAATCATAGAATTTAAAAACTGCACAAAAAGTTTCGGGAAAAATACTGTTTTAAATGATATTTCTTTTAAAATAAAAAAGGATACCGGTATTGTTTCAGTTCTCGGAAAATCAGGCAGCGGAAAAACAACTTTACTCAGATTGCTTGCCGGATTAGAAATCCCTGAAAAAGGTGAAATTTTTATAAACGGAAAAACAGTATGCAAAAACGGAAAAAATATTATTCCGCCGCATAAAAGAAATATAGGTTTTATTTTTCAAGACCTCGCATTATTTCCGCATTTTACGGTTTTTGAAAATATTGCTTTCGGGCTTAAATTAAAAAAACAATCCGATTACAAAAATACCGTAAATGAAATTCTGAAAAAATTTGAAATATATTCTCTGAAAAACAATTATCCCAATCAACTTTCAGGCGGACAACAACAATTAGTTGCTTTAGCTCGAAGTTTGGTACCGGAACCCGAGATTTTACTTACTGACGAACCTACGGCAAATCTTGACGTAAAACTGAAAAAAAAAATTGAAGAATTATTAAATGATATCGTAAAACAAAATAATATAATTATATTGTCGGTTACTCACGACCATAAAGATGCAATAAAACAAAGTTCCGAAATTCTTATGCTTAATAAAGGAAAAATTGCATTTTTCGGAACATCTGACGAAATTATTCATACAAAAAATATTTCGGTAACAGAATTTTTAGAAATATAACTTTTAAAAAATAATAAAATGATAAGACTTACAATTATTTCATTGGCATTTTTTATTTCAGTTTCCTGCTCTGAAACAACAAAAAATGAAAAACCCGTATCAAAATCTTTAAATCCGAAAGAAATTTCAATTACCCTTGATACAATTATTAATTTTGAAAATAATGAAATCGGAAATATTATCAAAGGTTTTACCCAAAGTTCAACAGGAAAAGCACAAACAATAAGCTGGAAAGTTACGGAAGAAAACAGTAATAAAATTGCTTTTCAAACAGCAAAAAACAGAGGTGAATATTTTAACTTACTGATTCTTGACAAACCGGTTTACAGAAACTTTACGGCAAATGTAAAAATTAAAGCCGTCAGCGGAAAAGAAGACCAAGGCGGCGGTTTAGTGTGGCGATATATTGACGATAATAATTATTATACAGCAAGATATAATCCTCTTGAAAATAATTTTCGCCTTTATCGAGTTGTAAACGGACACCGCAGACAAATAAAAAGCAGTCGTTCAAACATAAAAAGAGGCGAATGGTTTACAATGAAAATTGAAATGAACGAAAATAAAATTGTTTGTTCGCTGAACGGAAAAAAATTAATTGAAACAACAGATAATACATTCCGAAAAACAGGAAAAATCGGACTGTGGACAAAAGCAGATGCTCAGACTTATTTTGATGATTTAACAATTCATACTGATAAAAATTAATCCGAAAATAATGAAGTTATTTTTTTGTATATTAATAAATTACTACCTTTACGGTATTAAAATATAAAAAATGCCGCTTTACGATTATAACATTCATAAACTGACTAATTTCAATCGCTTACCTGAAATCGGAGAATTAGTTCACGATACTTTGGTTGAATCCGGACACATTTCATCTCGATACAATAAATTTGTTGACTTATACCCTCATCTAAACAAAATTCCGGAAACAACAATACTTATTGCCGAACTAAACGGCAGAATTATCGGTACCAATTCTATGACGCTCGATAATCCGAAAGGGCTGCATACCGATAAATTCTTCAAAGAAGAAACCGATTCTTTCAGGAAACAGAAAAAAATATTGGGCAGTTCGTGGAGAATTGCAACAGCACACGAATACAGAAAAAATATTCGTTTATTTTTAGACCTTATTCAAAACACATTCTTTTTAGCAAAAGAAATGCACATCGAAACCTGTCTGTTTGTTTTTGATAAAAGACACGAAGAATTTTATAAAAAATTGATTGATGCGGAAACGGTTGCCGAAAAAATAAGTAATATTGAGCCGGAAATTGACATTCCGATGATTCTGATGCGAACAGATACGGAAAATTCACAGAAACATTTGTCAAAAATCTTTACACAAAGAAAGTTTTATTGAAATGCCTGAAATTTTATACGAAGACAATCACATTATTGCAGTAAATAAAAAATGCGGAGATATTGTGCAAGGTGATAAAACCGGAGACAAAACTCTTGCCGACGACCTAAAACAATACATTAAACAAAAATACGATAAACCCGGTGATGTTTTTCTCGGAATAACCCACCGGCTTGACAGACCCACGAGCGGCATCGTAATTTTTGCCCGAACAAGTAAAGCCCTTACTCGATTAAATAAAATGTTTGCCGAGCAAAAAATCCGGAAAACATATCTCGCCGCAGTAAACAACAAACCGCCCGAAATTAAAGATACAATTACTCATTATCTTGTAAGAAATCGCAAGCAAAATAAATCGTATGCTTACGATAAAAAAATAAAAAATTCAAAAGAAGCAAGTTTAACTTACGAACTTATCGGAAATTCAAATGATTATTTTCTTCTGAAAATTCTGCTTCATACGGGCAGGCATCATCAAATACGTGCACAACTCGCTAAAACAGGGTGTTACATAAAAGGCGATTTAAAATACGGATTTCCTCGCTCAAATCCCGACGGCGGTATTCATTTGCACGCCTTTAAAACAGAATTTATACATCCGGTAAAAAAAGAACCGGTAAAAATTACGGCAAAACCGCCTGATGATATACTTTGGAATTATTTTACCGAATTATTATAAAAGGTCGGGAAAACCCGACCTTAAAGAAACATAAACTTGGTGTTTTTTTAATACTCTAAACCGTAATAATCCATTACCTGATAATAGTTGTTTACGTCAACACCGGCTCTGTCAAGATTATATAAAATTTCTTGTTGCGGATTTGCAGATTTATTTGCCGTTGTTGACGGAATAATAACATACCTTAAACGCATATTTACAGGAGGTATAATGGCCGATTGAGCATAATAAAACCACCTAATTTTACCTAATAGTAAATTAAAATTGTAACTTATAATATTTGAAGTACCATAAGTAAACGGAACAGTATAGATATTAGTGCTGTCACCCAACCAGTCTAAATAAGACAATACAGCAGCTGTACTTAAAATATCAGCAGTAAAAGCAGTATCGGAATAAGTAAAATTTCCATACGTGGCACTAGTCGCCGACCAAGTGGGTGTAATCCACGGTGAAGCAGTAACATTTGCATTTCCGTCTTGTCCGTCGGTGCCGTTAATACCGTCGGTTCCGTCAGCACCGGCGGGTCCTGCGGGTCCCATTTCTCCTTTACAAGATGCGAAAGCTGCAATAACAGCTATCATAATTACATACATTAATTTTTGTGTTGTTTTCATGTTGTTTTTTTTAAATTAATAAATAAAAGATTTATGCAAACAAACGATTTAAATTTCATATTCAGTAATTATTTACTTAAAAGGCAACATTTACCTGATGAAATGACAATATCAGAGGATAAAATATTATAGATTAACAAAATAACAAGCATGACTATTACAAATAACCGATAAAATTACGGCAAAACCGCCCGATGATACTCTTTGAGATTTATTTTCCGATATCACGGATACATAAAAAAAAGCCGGAATTTAAAATCCCGACTTTTAAAAAACATAAATTTGGTGTTTTTTAATATTCTAAACCAAAATAATCCATTACTTGATAATAATTGTTTACGTCAACACCGGCTCTGTCAAGATTGTATAAAATTTCTTGCTGAGGATTTGCAGATTTGCTCGTATTTGAAGCAGGAATTAAAACAAAACGAAGTTTCATATTTGAATTAGGAGTATGATTATTTTCTGCATTAAAAGCCCAGCTAATACCTCCGGTATTGCCGACATAATACATAGAAAAAAAATAACTTACGTTACCGCTAGTGCCGGCTTGAAAGGAAAAAGGTAACGCATAAACAAATTGTCCCAATCCTGTATAATCCATATAAGATAATACTACCCCGGTATCCATAAATTCCGGAGTAATTGCAGTAGTATCATACGAAAAATTCCCAGCCGTAGAATTTGTCGCCGACCAAGTAGGTGTAATCCAAGGTGATGCCGTAACATTTGCATTTCCGTCTTGTCCGTCAACGCCGTCCTGTCCGTCAACACCGTCTTTTCCGTCGGCACCTGCAGGTCCGGCGGGTCCCATAGGTCCTTCACATGAAATAAATGCCGCTGTTACGACCAAAAGAAAAACATAAATTAATTTTGAGATTGTTTTCATAATAATTTAATTTTTAGTGAGTAATAATTTTGACACAAATCAACTAAAAACAAAGCATTATGTTCTCATACTAAAGTATGATTTTAAGAAAAAACAGGATTTTCTATAAAATTTTTGTCTTTTTTACGGCTTCTATTCTGTTTTTCACATCTAATTTGTAAAAAATATTTGAAGTATGAGTTTTTACCGTGCTGAGAGAAATAAATAATTTTTCGGCAATTTCCTTATTACTCAATCCGTCGGCAATTAACAGCAAAACTTCTTTTTCTCTTTCGGTAAGGTCATATTCTTTAATTTTATTAAGAATTTCGGATTTTGATTTTTCGGAAATTAATGAAACTCGTTTATTTATATTATCTATTTGCGTTAAATATTCGAATATATCCTGTTGCATTTTTTCTATTTCAAGATTTTTTCTTTTCTTATATTGAAAAAAGATAAAGATCGAAGAAATTATAAGCAGAACTAAAATTGCAATAAGCAAAAGTTGTATAACAATCCTCTTTTGCTTGTTAATATTGTCTTTATTAAGAAGTTCTATTTTATGTTGTTTTTTCTCGGTTTCATATTTTGTTTGTATTTCTTCAATTTTTTCTTTTAGTTCAATACCCGTCAAACTGTCTTTTAAGTTTTGATATTTTTCAAAATAAGAAAGAGCTTTATTATAATTGTTCAAAGATTTATAAATAATATAATTATGAAAATATATGTCGGGTAAATTTTCAAAATAATTCTTGGCTAAACACAAATTTTCCGCTTCTTTCAATTTAAGCAAGGCATTTTTTGTATCAGCTTTCAGCTTTAATATTTTAGAAACGGTAATTAATGAAGAAATAATTCCGGCGGTATTCTCAATTTCTTTTTCTGAATTTAAAGATAAATAAGCATATTGTTCGGCTTTATCATATTTTTTCTTTTTCAATAAAAGCAAAGCTAAATTTGAATACGCAGCTGAAATGCCCCTTTTATATTTTGCTTTTTTACTTATTTCCAATGTTTTTAAAAAATATGCTTCGGCTTTATCAAGATTTCCTTTTTCTGTTTCCGATTCTCCCAGCGTATTATAAAAACCGGCTTTTGTGCAGGCATTTTTTACTTTATCAATTTTTTCGGCTGCCTGATTGCAATATTCTGCTGCTTTAATTGTATCTCCTATGTAATTATAATATTGTGCAATATGCAGGTTCAAACTTACAAAACCATTTACATAATTTATTTTTTCGCTGTATTTTAATGCTTTTACCGTGTATTTAACAGCTTTTTCATAATCTCCTTCATAGCTGTAAGTAATTCCCATATTTTGATATAATTCAATAAATTCTGCCGTGTCTTTTGTAATTTCGGTTAATTCCAAACCCAAATTATAATACATTAAAGCACTGTCCGAATTTCCTGAAATAGTATATGCAATTCCGAGATTATTTGCCGAAATTGCCGCCATTCGCTTATTGTCGATATCCGTATTTATTTTTAATGCTTTTTTATGATAATATATAACAGAATCGTATTTTTCGTCATAATCATATGCATATCCTATGTATTGTAAAACTTTGGCTGTTTTTTCGTTATTTTTTATTTTTTGAAATAATTTAAGTGCCCCGAAATAGTTTTCTAATGCTTTTTTTTGATTTAAAGAATCATCGGAATAAATTTTCCCTGCCGCAAAAAGAGAATCGGCTTTTTTTACTAATAATGTTTTTTCGGATATACTTACGGAGTTCTTGTTATTTTGCTTGCAACTAACAAGAAAAAACATAACAGATGCAATTATTATAAAAAAAATTAAATTTTTCACGACAAAATATATTGTGTAAATTTAAAAAATAAAAAATTGAATTTGAAATATGTTTAAAAAAATAAATTCATACTTTTTTGTCTTTTTATAAATTTATTATTCCTTTACAAGATATTAACCGAAAAAATGAAAAAATTCGACATTGTGATAATAGGAAGCGGAGCTGCCGGTTTTTCTGCCGCGGCAAGAGCTTTAGATTATAAAAAACACGTTTGTATTATCGAATCCGGAGAAACGGGCGGTGCCGGAATTATGAACGGTGCTTTGGTTTCAAAAACAATGTGGGAATTGTCGTCGGATTATTCCATTGCATCAAAAGTGAACAGAGGATATCGTGCATCCGGCTTAAACGTTAATTTTTCGGAAGTAAAAAAAACGGTAATTCAAGCAGCCAAAGAACGACAATATCAAATGCTTTCGCAAATTGAAACTTTTTCAGACAAAAATTCCGAAAACGGTTCTTTAACATTAATAAAAGGTTTTGCAAAATTTCTTAATAAAAATGAAATTGAAGTAAGCGGCAATAATGAAAATCAAATTATTTTCGGAGATAATTTTATAATTGCAACCGGCTCGCGTCCGAGAGAATATCCCGATATACCTACGGACGAAAAACTTATTTTTAATTCGGACAATATTCTGAAACTTAAAAAATTTCCTGAACGAATGATTATAATCGGTTCAGGCATAATCGGTTGCGAATTTGCAACTATTTTCTCTAATTTCAGTCAAACGGAAGTTCATTTGCTCGACAGAACAAATCGTGTCGTGCCTTTTGAAGATGACGACGTAAGTGATTTTGTTTCGGAAAATTTGGAAGATAACGGAGTTATAATTCATTACGATGCTTCGTTAAGAACAATTCGCAAAAAAAACGACTGTCTTGAAGTTGTTCTCGATTATGAAAAAGGACACAGCAAGGTTATAGAAGTTGATGCGGCATTAATTGCAATAGGCCGTGTTGCAAATACCGAAAATTTAGGTCTTGAAAATATAGGTTTCCCGAAAGATAAACACGGTGTTATACATATGGACGAATATTGTTCGCTGAAAGGAGTAAAGTCGGATAATATTTTTGCTGCGGGTGATATTACCGGACACGGTCAGCTTTTTAACATAGCACAAGTTCAGGGAAGGCATATTGTCGATAAGATATACGGCAACTTAAAAGAAAAAATTTCATATAAAAATATGTCAACTTTAATGTTCTTTAAACCGGAAGTTGCCGCAGTGGGCAGAAACGAAAAACAATTACAGGCGGCAAATATTCCATATAAAGTGGCATACTATTCCAATGAGCTGGTAAGCAGAACGATAGCAATGCGAAACACAAAAGGATTTGTAAAATTGATAGTAAGCAACGACGGAAAAAACCGAATACTCGGAATGCGTGCCGCAAGCCCTCAGGCATCGGCGTTTATTGTTTCGGTAGCACATCTTATTGATGAAGAAAACGGGCTTGACGAAGTTTTTAAAACCGTTCACCCCCACCCCGGCGTTACCGAAGGTATTGAAGAATGTATAAGATTGTTTTATAAATCGTCGGTTTTCAAGCCCTCTGCTTTTCCCGATAAAATAAAATACCGAGAATGGAAGCCGTAGTTATTTTTTTTCGGGTTCCCTTACTTGCACTAATTTATAATATTGTACCAATCCGTCATCATCTTTGGCGTCTTTACTGATATTTCGCCCGAGTTGATTTGCATCTTTGGCAAATTTTTTCATTTTTACGACTTTGTAAATTAAATGTTCATTTTTCTTCAGTTTCAATTTAATTGTCCAATCGGCAATTGTGTCGGAATTAAAACTTACTTGTAAAATGTATTTTCCGGGCAATAAACCTTCAATTTCGGTTTCGTCGGAAGGATACGCATCTTGTGCTTCTTCGTTAAGATAAGCTATAAATTGAGATATTTCGTCTTCCAAATCGGTATAAATTTTTATTGAACTTTGTGAAAAAAGGTTGAAACCCAAGATACTAAAACTGAGAATAAAGAGTATTTTTTTCATAATTATATGATTTTATATACTTACAAATATACAATTTTGCCGAAGATTTGATAAATTTTTCTGTTAAACGGGAATCAGGAAAATATTTTTACTGCTAAATCTTCTTTAAAAAATCCTTTTGCCGTAAAAATTGTATGAATAACAAATTCTTCCTGATTATTTTGCTCATAAGTTATTATTGCACAATATTTTGCACCATTCATTTTAATATTGAAAGAATCGAAAACTTCCGTTGATTCCGCCTGAGTTATTTCTGCATCCGGAAACATTTTTTTTAAAACATCCGCACCTTCGTTCATTGCAATTCCGGCATTAAAAACATCTACGGCAATAAGCTCGTCGTCAATTTCATACCTCTTCGTCTCATCTTTTAATTTTAAAGGAATATCAATTAATTTATTCGTAAAATCGGAATCTTTTGTTCCGCTATCGTCAATATTCATACTGTCCGTAACGTTTGTTTTTTCTTTTCCGGAATCGGAATTACTTTCATCATCGCAGGACTGTAATGAAAAAACAAAAAATACGGCAACAAATAATAAGTTCAAATATTTCATAATTATTTTATTAAGGGTTTATTTAACAAATTCCGATGCTTTTTTTAATGCCTTTTCAATACCCGAAGCATCTGCACCTCCCGCACTTGCAAAATGTGCGGGACCGCCTCCTCCGCCTTTTATTTCTTTTGCAATTTCGCGAATAATTTGTCCGGCATTTAAATTCTTTTCTTTTATCAAATTATCGGAAATCATTACTACCATATTGGCTTTACCGTTATTTGTCGCACCTGCAACAAAAAACAGATTTTCAATTTCTCCTTTCAATTGAAATGCCAAATCTTTTAATTGTCCGGCATTTACTCCGTCAATTTTTTCTGAAATTACATTTATTCCGTTTATTTCCTTAATTGAATTTTTAAGTTTTTGTTTAATATGCTTAGTTTTTTCTTTTTCAAACTTCTCAAGCAAAGATTTATTTTCTTTATTTTCATTTAAAA
>JAJRUH010000003.1 GCA_024277895.1 Bacteroidota bacterium
AGAATAATCTTTTTAAGTTTTTCGTTTTCAATCTTCATTTCAACAGTTATTCCGCTGACTTGCAATGTCGGCTTATTATGAATGCTGTAAGCATATTTTATAAGTTTTTTGATTTTAACAGGGCACATTTTATATGTTACATAGGTATTACCGAACGGCGAAAGTTCAAAAACCTGTTTTACTATAATATCGCCTTTCGGAATTTCGTGTATACGAATACCGCCGTTATTTTGAAAAGCGATATCAACTTTTAATGTGTCTCGCATTGCATCAGTCATCATAGAACCGAGTTCATTTTTCCCCGTAAGACTTTTTGCAGCAGTTCCTATTACAACATTTAAACCGGGATTGTTGTTATATTCTTTTATAATTTCTGAAATTTCGGGGTCTTTATCTTGTTTGTATAAGTTTATCAAGCTGTCTTTTTCGTAAACTATTTTATGATTTACGAGTTTTAAGGTCAGAACACCGCAATATTTAAGATATGAACCTGCCTGCAAAATAAATGTATTATTTTCATGAACACCTTTTTTTAATACAGTATGAGAATGTCCTCCTATAATAATATCAAAATAAGGAAAATTATCTGCTAATTTAATATCATCTTCATATCCGAGATGGCTTAGGCAAATAAATATATCGGAAGAATCTTTATACGTTTTATACTTTTGAACGTATGTCAAAGGATTATGAAAGATGATATTCTTCATTTTTAAAGGACTTGAATCCGGAAAACCGTTTTTCCCTACTTGCAAAAGTCCCAGAACGCCTATTGAAGTTCCGTCTTTATCGGTAAACTTATAATAATCAGCAGGTTGTTTTAAAACTGCTTCGGGTTTTGTTTCAATGTTTGCAGAAATAAAAGGAAATTTTGCCTGTTTAATACGTTCGTTGAGTTTAGCTTGCCCGTAATCAAATTCGTGGTTGCCGAAACACGAAATATTGTAAGGCATTTTGTTCATTAAATAAATCATCGGGTATCCGGGGTCTTTGTATTGGTCAACAACCGGGTTTCCGGTAAATAAATCACCTGCCGAGAACAAATACACATTTTTATATTTTGATTTATAGCTGTCAACAACAGTTTTAAGTCTGTCGAAGTTATCAATTTTTGAGTGCATATCATTAGTATGCAAAATTATTATTTCGGTAGTATCATTTTGTGCAAATACCGAAAAAAATATAAAAACAGCGGGTATTATTATCAATTTTTTCATCTATATTATGTTTTATTTCAGACAGCAAAGATATTTATTTGTATTTAAAAAAGAATGATTTTTTTTATTATTAGCTTTTACATAATAAAAATTGACTATTTCGTATATTTTTGAAAAGATTTTAAAATAAAAACTTTGCCAAAATTGTAAATATAACTTTGGCAAAGTTTAACAGAATAGTGTTACAGTGAAATATTATTCTTTAATAATTTTTTTTACAATTTTATTATTGGTAATACCTGTTATTTCTATAAAATAAATACCTTTCGACAAATTATTTAAATTCAGGCGATATGTCTTTGAATTTATATTCTCCTTGTTTATAATTGTTTTTCCGATTATATTTTTCATTTCTACAGAAATAATTTTCTCCGAAGATATAATATCTACAGAATGTTTTGTAGGATTAGGATAAATACTAATCTTATTATTCGATTTATCGGTAACATAACTCGCTGCCGTAACCGTAATTGTGAAATTTTGATTAACACTTTCGGTATCATCGGATACAGTTAATATTACATCGTTATCACCAACATCCGAATTTGAAGGGGTTCCTGTTAAAACAGCCGTGCCGTTTCCGTTGTCGGTGAAAGTCAGCCAAGCAGGTTTTGTCGGTGCGGTAATTGTTAAATTATCGCCGTCTGCATCAGTTGTCGTAATGTTGTATGTGTATGTTTGTCCTGAAGTAGCTGATGATACGGGTGAGCTTGTAAATTCCGGTAAAGTATTTACAGCCGTAACCGTAATCGTAAAGTTTTGATTTACACTTCCTGTTCCGTCAAAAACATTAATTGAAACCGAGTTGTCTCCGGCATCTGAATTTGAAGGGGTTCCTGTTAAAACAGCCGTGCCGTTTCCGTTGTCGGTGAAAGTCAGCCAAGCAGGTTTTGTCGGAGCCGTAATTGTTAAATTATCACCGTCGGCATCAGTTGCCGTAATGTTATAAGTGTATGTTTGTCCTGAAGTGGCTGCTGTTACGGGTAAACTTGTAAATTGCGGTAAGGTATTATTTGCAGAACCGCCGTTGCATGTCCAAATAATATCATCAATAACCACTCTGTCTCCGTTTCCGGGTGTTTCAAATTTTAATACAATATCTCCGCTTATATTTATTCCTGATATGGTATTTGTCTGAAGAACATCACTGTACGGAACTGTTCCGATAACATTATTGTTTATTTTAATTGTTATATTGCCCGTTCCTCCCGAATAAACTCTTTGAGTTGAAATCGTAATATCATTGATACCGTTAGGAATGGTTCCTGACTCAACATAACCGTTTCTCACACAAATTGCTGCACCGTTTCCGAGATTTTGGTCGGTTCTGGAATCGGTATAATTCCAAGTGCTGCCGTCTTGTCCTGTAAAACTGTCATCTAAATAAGAACTGCTTCCGGTCGTTAATCCGTCAAAAGTTTCATTCCCGCAATTTGTCGGGGTATCGGTTGTCGTTCCGCTTGCAGAAGGAATTGTTCCGTCAGTTTTATAATCAATATTTGAGCCGCTGTTGGTGTACGGAAAAATTTCAAAATCATAGCTTGTGTTTGAATTTAAACCGCTGAATGTAACCGTTTGAATTCCCGAAGCTATATTTTTTGTAAATGTATCGTCTGCTTCCGGCTGACCGTCCGTAGGAGGAGTAATTGCAGAACCGGAGAGATTTGCTTTAATTAAATATCCGGAAGGAATGATTGTTCCTGTTGCATCAGTCCACGAAACATCTATTGTTGTTGCTCCGGGATTTAATGTCGTAAAGTTTGTAACATGGTTTGACGGTTCTCCGACCAGCGGCGAAGCAACTGCAGTTATTCCGGAAGAATAATCCGTTCCGTCGTAAGACCAAAGTTTATAATAATAATTTTGTGATGCTAAACCTGTATGATTAAATGATGTGTTTGTACCGACGTAAAGAACGGTTCCGCCTCCCGATATTGTGCTTCCCGCAGTATAGCTTCCGGAGGGTGTGCCGAAAGTATTTGTCGTGTTATATGCTAAAAGTACATCGTTATTTGCTGCGTTTAAGCTCCAAGATAAATCAATTTCGGAAACAGAAACACCTGTTGCCGTTAAATTGCTCGGCGGATTAACAGAACCTGCACAGTTGTTATTCCATACACATTCTACCCATTCGGGGTGGTCGATGTAAGGGTTTCGGTTGCCTTGAAACTCATAGACTCTGTTATTTCTTCTTCTTTCCCAATTTGAAACCGGATCAGATAAGTTCCATTCCAGTAAAGCAGAAAGTTTTGCATGTAGCGGAAGGGCATCATCAGAAGGAATATAATCAACAACTTCTAAATCAGGTTCACCATTTTCTCCTTCATAACGTGTAGCCATATAAAAAATCATACGAGCAACATCTCCTTTTACTTCATCTCTTGGTTCCCACGTATCACCGTCTCTGTAACAACCAGTTGGAAATGTTCCGGAATAACCGTATCTTGAAGGATCAGAATACTCCGTTCCGCCGTTATCAAAATATAAATTTCCTCGTGCTGAATTAACGGTTACGTCAGTTGGTCTTAAATGATGTAAATCAGTTCCCGGACCATCTGCAGTTCCGAAGTTTCCGTGAGATTTAGCCCAAGTATGTTCTCTGTTCCAATTATCTACAGCTCCCCCGTTATCAGTTTTAGGATATGACCAACCAGTATATAATAAAATTACATTATTTGTATTATTTGTGTCTTCATCAGTATATTTAAGTTTTTCCCAAACTTCATCATATGAAAATTCTGTATGTCCTTTAATAATATTATATAACTGAGTTTTAAGAGTTGCACCTGTTCCGGTAGCACTATCATAATATCCGGCAGGGATTTGAGCAAAAATTGTAGTTATTGCAAAGCTCAGCAATAACGAAAACTAAACCACTATGGATTGAAAATCCATAGGTTCGAAAAAAAGAAAAATGAAATTTTTCATTCCAATATCCAATTACCATTCTGCGAATTTGGTTTATCACGATGATGTTCCAAGTACTCTTGAACCATTTCATCTGTTATATTGCCTGTACTCCAAACACCATAACCTATTGCCCAAAAGTGACGACCCCAATAGCGTTTTTTCAATTCAGGAAACTCAATCTGTAACA
>JAJRUH010000042.1 GCA_024277895.1 Bacteroidota bacterium
AATTTGTTTCAAATAAGCAGCATTAGCACCATATGATAATGCCGGAGTATAATCAACAGCAGCAGGAAGTGCAGTTCCCCACGTAACACCTGAAGTTGCAAGATAAGCGGTTGCGTTTAAACCGTATTCAGCAAAAGAAGCATTAATTCCGTTATTATAATGTGTCTCAGCATCAGTTAAAGAAGCAGCCACACCAATTCCTCGTGCATAAGCTTCAGCAAGATCAAACTCAAGCTCTGCATATCTCATAAAATAAGTTCCTCCCGCAGGATTATCTCTGAAGAAACTACCTAAACGAGATGCTGACATATTTGTACCTGCACCTTCAACTTGTCCTGTATAATTTCCTCCTCCGTCGGGTACTGCATACACAGGTAATCTCGGATCGGTAAAAGCAGAAAGAACATCAACAATAGTTTTAGCAATTGCATGATCATCTCTATTGGAAACATTTTTATTGTAATACCAAGGTTCAACATACGGTAAAACACCTACCCAATAGAAAACTGCAGCATCATCATTACTCTGAAAAATCGGATATTTTGCAGGATCACCTAAAACAGTTGAAATAATAGCACCTGCAGCGGCAGGATCTTTATATGACATTCTTATTGCCAATCTTATACGCAAAGAATTACAAAATTTTTGCCATTTTCCGGGATCACTATTATATAAAAGATCTCCATCTCCTAAAACATCATTTGAACTTAAAGGGTCAAATAAATCAGCAGCAACGGCTAAAGAATCAGCTAAAGCCGCATAAATTTTATCTTGACTGTCGTAAGCCGGTGTCGAATTTCCGTTTTCAGCATCAAGTGCTTCAGAAAAAGGAATATCCCCCCATTGATCTGTAGCCATCTGCCATAAAAATGCTGAAAATGTCATAGCAACAGCTTTCATATTATGTTCATATTCATCATCAACACCATCAGATGATTTTTGAATAATCTTTTTTAAATCAAGTAAAGTTGTATAATAATCACTCCAGGCGTTATTTACAGTTGTTTCTCTGTAAACATAATGAGCTTCATCAGTATACTGAATTTTAGTTACTTGACCGGCATAACTTAAGAAGTTATTCATTCCTTGCCAATCATCAAAGAATTGAGATGCAGCATATCTTAAACTGTGTGCCAAAATATTTGTCGAAGGCACATCTGTCGGATTATTCGGGTCGGTATTTATCTTTTCCCAATCTTTGGTACAAGAAGAAACAACAAATAGACCCATAATAAATAACAGAACTAAATATTTTATTTTTTTCATATCATTACTATTTTGTATATTATAATAATTTTTTAAAATTTATTTTGTACGGATTTAAAATCTTACTTGTATTTTGAATCCTAAACTGCGTGTTGCCGGAATTTGATATTGTTCAATACCTCTTCCGCTTAAAGAAGTTCCGAACGAAGTTTCGGGATCAATATGAGCTCTGTTAGATTTATCTGTATAAAGCAATGCCAAATTACGTCCGATTAACGAAACGGAAATACCTTGAACAAATCCTATTTTACCAATAACTGAACTTGGTAAAGCATAAGTTAATGAAGCTTCGCGTAGTTTAATATAACTTGCATCAATAATTGATTGTTCAGCACCGTAGCCATAATAACCTTCATAAAAAGTTTGTGCAGAAATGGTGTCTGTATTTACAACAGGAGCTGTAGCATCATTACCGTCAGCATCATAATATTGAGTAGTGAAACCCGTTGAATTTCCGTCTGTGTCAAATTGTTCAACTAATGTACCGTAAACAGCTTCTTGGTCTGTCATTACATCTTTTCCGACAACTAAACCATTTTCACGAATATCACCTTCTGCAGTATAACCTAAAATACCTGCATATCCGCCAAACCAATCGGTTACACTAAATAAATCTCCGCCCATACTTGCATCAATCAAAACACTTGCCGTAATACTTTTAAAGAAAGTAAATGAATTACGAATACCTCCGTTCCAATCAGGAGTAATAGAACCTAATTCAATAGGATCTGCTGTTGCTTGTGGTTGACCTGAAGCAGGATCAATTAAAATTCGACCTTGACTGTCTCGTTGAAAACCTTTACCCATTATAGTACCAAAAGTTTCACCGGGTCTGGCTTCAACTGAAACACTTGCCCAAGATGTAGAGAATTGATAAGATTCTAAATCTCCGTATAATGAATTAACCATATTACTGTATTTAGACCAGTTAACAGTCATGTTCCATTTCAAATTTTTATAGTTTAGAATATTAAAGTTTGTAACAACTTCAATACCTTTAGTTTCGATTTCACCTGCATTTATTTTCATTGAAGTAAATCCTGAAGAGGGGGCAACATCAACACCTAAAATTTGATTTCTGGACAACATGTCATAAGCTGTGATATCAAAGCCTATTCTGTTTTTCAAAAATTTTAATTCAAGACCGCCTTCATAAGAAGTAATTTTTTCCGGTTCTAATCCTACAACGGGTAATTGTCTTGAAGTATAGAATTGTGTTACACCATTATACAAATCAGTACTTGACAAATAAACTGCATCTAATTGGTAGGGGTCAGTATCATTACCAACTTGAGCCCAACTTGCTCTTAACTTACCAAATGATAAAATATCAGATGATAAACCAAATGCATCTGTAAAAACAAAGCTTACACCGACAGAAGGATAGAGATAACTCCAATTATCAGGAGGCAGAGTAGAGGACCAATCATTTCTTAAAGAAGTATTTACATACAAAAAGTTTTTATATGATACATTTAAATTCCCAAAAACACTGTTTGTTACTTTATTCGAAAGATACATATCGGTAGTAGGATTTCCGCTTGCATTTCCGATTGTATAAAAATCAGGAACAGTTAAAGCGTTTGCTTCCAAATATGAATAATTAAATGAAGTATTTCTGTAGTTTCCTCCGATTAAACCGTCAAATCTTAAATCCTCACCAACTTTTTTATCGAAATTAAGAAATAAATCTGCATTTAATTCATTTCTTGTTCTGGTATTTTGCCAAAAATTACCTCCGGGACCTGCCTCAATGGATTTATCGGCAACAACATGTTTTCTTTGTTCTGTATAATAATCATCACCTACACGTGCCATAATATTTAACCAATCTGTTATTTTATATGTAGCCCTGACATTTCCGAATACTCTGTCTCTGTCACGTGATGTCGTATTTTTATTTACAGTCCAATAGGGATTATTATGATAATTTGAATTCCAATTATACGGATTACCGTACGCATTTAATTCGTCCCAATGGTCACGTAATGAAGTCATATCAACTTGTCTTCCGAACCAACTTCCGAGAGATTGCATAATATTATTTTCATCATAACCGCCGCCGGGTAAGTTGTTACTGGAATTATTAACATAGTTAACCATTGAGCTGACAGAAAGTTTGTCTGACAACTGTAAACTTGAGTTTAAATTAACTGATGTTTTATTGAGGTCTGTATTAGGTACAGCACCTTTTACATTTCGGTTCGACAAGCTTAATCTTGCTGTTGCTTTATCACTGCCACCGGAAATTTGAACATTATTATCATAAGTTATTCCGGTAGTAAAGAAATTTTTAACATTATCAGGATGAGATACCCACGGAGTCGGTTTAAAAGTTATATCTCCGGTAGCGTCATCAACTGTATAAGGACTGTTAAATTGAGGTATATTTAAACCGATGTCTAATCTCGGTCCCCAACTTTCGTCCATTCCGTCCCAAGTTCCGTTTCCTGTTCCGTCAACATAAGAAAAACCTCCGCCATAACCGAGACTCTGCAGAAATTCACCCCAAGAACCTGAAGCCCAACCGGTACCGTCAATATAATCACTGTAACTCATTTGAGATGATACATCGCCAACATCAATACCGTATTGATCTACCCAAAATTTTTGATAACCTTTTTTATAAGCATACTCACTTCCCAAATAACCTTGTCCGTATTTATTTTGGAAATCAGGCAGCAAATAAACATTATCAAATGTAACACCGGAATTAACAGTTACTCCGACACCTTTTTGAGCTTTTCCTTTTTTAGTTGTAATCAAAATAACACCGTTTGCACCTCTGCTTCCGTATAAAGCGGTAGCATTTGCACCTTTCAATACAGAAAGAGACGCAATATCCGAAGGATCAATATCCATTGCGGCATTACCAAAATCTGATCCGCCCCATTGAGAAACAGCACTGCTTCCGTTACTGATAGGAGTACCGTCAACAACAAATAAAGGTTGATTATACCCGAACGAACTGTTACCGCGAATAGTGATACTGGACGATGCTCCAACAGCACCGGATGCATTAATAATATTAACTCCGGCTATTTTTCCGGATAAACTAGAAATTACATTGTCTGTTTTTACAGCAGACAAATCATCTCCCGATAAATCTTGCGCTGCATAAGAAATACTTTTCTTTGCACGAGTAATCCCGAGAGCTGTTACAACAACCTCACCCAGTGCTTCACTGGTAGGCTTTAACGTAACATTAACAACATTTCCGGTAATAGCAGCTTCTTGTGTTTCCATACCAATGTAAGAAAACACTAAAGTTTTAGAACCGTCCGGAACTTCAATCGAATAAGTACCGTCCCCTAAGGTCATGGTAGTTACCGTTGTTCCTTTCACAAGCACAGTAACACCGGGCAACGCTTCTCCTGAATCGTCAAGAACTTTACCCGTTACCGTGTTTTGAGCGTAAACTTGCAATCCCAATATTGAGAAAATTGCAAATAATAGCATTAGTTTTTTCATAAACAAACAATTTTTAGTTAACAATTAAAATTCATTTTATCAGACAAACTTAATAATAAAATACTTCTTAACAAAGTATAAAACACTAATATTTTTAATATTTTTTAATAAAAAACAGATAATCTGCTGAATATCTGCCTGTTACATATTTTATAAAATATTAACATTTTTTAACATGGTTTTGAAACACTTTATATATATACCTAAAATCCGCAAGTCAAGGC
>JAJRUH010000043.1 GCA_024277895.1 Bacteroidota bacterium
GAGAAATTTGAAAGATGATGTGCCTGTGAGCAGCTAAAATATTTTACACAAGTGCAGGGAAATAGGGTGAAATGAATTAAAAACCTTGCACTTGTATATGTAAATAACCTTATAAGTAACTGAAACACAAATATATTAGCGTTTTTCAGCAAGCCCTATTTATACTTTTCATAAACGGCTTTTATTCCGCTTAAAAAATCAATCTTTTCTTTCCATCCTAAATTATGTAATTTGCTGACATCAAGCAGCTTTTGAAAAGTACCGTCCGGTTTACTTTCATCCCAAATTATATCTCCCTTAAAACCGACGACCTCATTTTTAATCATTTCGGCAAGTTCTTTTATCGAAATATCTTTACCTGTCCCGATATTAATGTGCGTATTTCGTACTTCGACATTCGTAAGCGGAAATTTCGGATTTTCAACATTAAAATCATTCTTAAGAATATCTTTAAAATCAATATTCTCGGCAATAAAAACAGTTGCATCAGCCAAATCGTCGGCATGCAAAAACTCTCTTCTCGGTTTTCCGCTGCCCCACAGAGTTACCGTTTTTTTTGTAATCCCGTATTTTTTAAGAACTCTTACAATATCTACTTTTTCGACACTTCCGTCAATACCCTCAATCGGCATTTTATTCAAATCTTGCCTTACAAAACAAAAAATATCTTCATTTAAAGCTTTTGCCAAGTGCATTTTTCGTATTAAAGCCGGAAGAACATGCGATTTTTCCAAATCAAAATTATCGTTATATCCGTATAAATTCGTAGGCATAAGAGCCAAAAAATTTGTTCCGTACTGCAAATTGTAACTTTCCGCCGTTTTTATTCCGGCAATTTTTGCAACGGCATAAGGCTCATTTGTATATTCAAGTTCGGAACTCAACAAATACTCTTCCTTCATAGGTTGCGGACTGTTTTTCGGATAAATACACGAACTGCCCAAAAAAACCAACTTTTTAACACCGTTTAAATACGATTGATGAATAATATTATTTTGAATCTGAAGATTTTCATAAATAAATTCGGCACGATAAGTATTATTTGCAACAATACCGCCGACTTTTGCCGCTGCAGAAAAAACAATTTCAGGTTTTTCTTTTTCAAAAAAATCTTTTACTTGCCTGCTGTCAGTTAAGTCATATTCAGAATGAGGAGTAAACACCAAGTTTTCATACCCCTTTGATTGTAAATTTCTTACAATAGCACTCCCTACTAAACCTCTGTTTCCGGCAACATATATCTTAGTATTTTTTTCCATATCTCCAATACTTTAAACTTCAAAATAAACAATTATTTTTATATTTGAGAAATTATAAAATCACTTTAAAAATATGAAAATTAAACGATTTATATTCAGCCCCTTTGAAGTTAATACTTACATTCTGTACGACACATCAAAAGAGTGTATTATAATTGACCCTGCATGTAACAATAAGCAAGAACGTGATTATTTCCTTAATTTTATTGAAGAAAACAAGCTTAAACCCGTAAAACTATTAAACACACATTGCCACCTCGACCACGTTTTCGGAAATAAATTTATTGCCGACACATTTAATTTAGACACCGAAGCACATAAAAACGAAGAATTTAACATTAATAATGCTTTGAATGCCGCAAATTTATACGGAATACAAATGGAAAAACCTTATCCGATTAAAAAATTCCTTAAAGAAAATGAGAAAATTAAAATAGGTTACTCCGAATTAAATATTATTCTCGTTCCGGGACATACCGCAGGAAGTTTAGTTTTTTATGATGAACCGGAAAAATTTATAATTGCCGGAGATGTTTTGTTTAAAGGCAGCATAGGACGAACAGATTTACCCGGAGGTGATTACGACACATTGATTTCTGAAATAAAATCAAAATTGTTTACCTTGCCGGAAGACATTGTCGTTTATCCCGGTCACGGTCCCGAAACAAATATCGGGTTTGAAAAAAAGCATAATCCCTTTGTCGGAAGCAAACAATTTACATAGCTAACACCCTTGAACAAAGGGCTTTACTGCCCTTATGTTTTTAAATATCTATTTTAATGACAATAATCAAAGATTATACAAGCTAACTTTTTAATTTTGTACAGCGTATTACAAATCTAATTTTAATATCATATTATGCAAAATATTGATTTTTCTAAAAGACATATCGGACCCGACGAAAATGACATAAAAGAAATGTTATCAGTAATCGGACTTTCTTCAATTGATGAATTAATTTATAAAGCCGTACCCGACAACATTTTACTAAAAAAAGAATTAGATTAGGGCGCTGCAATGAGCGAACACGAATATAAAAAATACATTTCAAAAATTCTTGCTAAAAATAAAATATACAAAACATATATCGGGCAGGGTTATTATAATACAATTACACCTTCGGTAATATGGCGAAATATTTTTGAAAATCCGGTTTGGTACACATCATATACACCTTATCAAGCCGAAATATCGCAAGGAAGATTAGAAGCTTTGCTGAATTTTCAAACGGTAATTACCGAACTTACGGGTTGCGAAATTGCAAATGCCTCTTTGCTCGACGAAGCAACGGCTGCCGCAGAAGCAATGATTATGACGGCAAATAATCGCAACAAAAAAGATATTCAAAACGGAAAAAACGTATATTTTGTTGACGAAAATATTTTTCCGCAAACTTTAGACGTTTTATACGGAAAAGCCGAACCCTTAGGTATTGTAATAGAAACAGGAAATTTTCAAAATTTTAAAATTCACGAAAAAGTTTTCGGTGCATTATTGCAATATCCCGGTGCCGACGGAACAATAACGGATTTTTCGGAATTTGCAGATAAATTACACGAAAAAGGATTGCTTTTAAGCGTAGCTGCCGATATTTTAAGCTTGGCAATTCTTAAACCTCCGGCAGAGCTCGGTGCCGATATTGTTTTAGGGTCAACCCAACGTCTCGGAATTCCGATGGGATACGGCGGACCGCATGCCGCATATTTTGCAACTCACGAAAAATTTAAGCGAAAAATTCCGGGTCGAATTATCGGAGTTTCCAAAGACATACACGGAAATACCGCTTACCGTATGGCATTGCAAACACGCGAACAACATATTAAAAGAGAAAAAGCAACATCAAATATATGTACGGCACAGGCACTTTTGGCAACAATGGCGGGAATGTATGCCGTATATCACGGTGAAGAAGGTTTGAAAAACATTGCTTTACAAATTCATTATAAAACCAACGAACTTGCAAAAACTTTGAAGCAATCCGGATATATAGTAAAAACCGAAAACTTTTTCGATACAATTAAAATAATTATTCCTTCTTCCGCAGAAATAAAAGAATTAAGAAAAATAGCTTTAAAGAAAAAAGTAAACTTGAATTATGTTTCCGATAATGAAGTTTTAATAAGTATTGATGAAACGACTTCATTGTATGATTTGAATAAAATAATAAGAATTTTTTCTCTTGCGGCAGGAACAGATTCAGTAAATTTAAAGAATATTGAAGAAAAAATTTCTTTTAACAATCATTTTAAACGAACCGGCAACTTTTTGCAACAAGATGTTTTTAAAAAATATCGTTCCGAAACGGAAATGATGCGTTACATAAAAAAATTGGAACGAAAAGATATTTCTCTTACACATTCTATGATTTCTCTCGGTTCGTGTACAATGAAACTGAACCCCGCAACCCTTATGATGCCTTTAAGCAGTCCGTTGCTCGGTGAAATCCATCCTTTTGTTCCGAAAACCCAGGTAAAAGGTTATACCGAAATTTTAGACGATTTAAAACAAGACTTACTTCAAATAACCGGTTTTGATGACATTACATTTCAACCGAATTCAGGTGCTGCAGGAGAATATACCGGCTTAATGATTATTCGTGCTTATCATAAAAATAATAATGAATCTCAACGAAAAACAGTTTTAATACCATCATCGGCACACGGAACAAATCCGGCAAGTGCTGTTATGGCAGGAATGAATGTTGTAGTTATTAAGTGCGATGAAAAAGGGAACATTGATGTTGAAGACCTTAAAGCAAAAGCCGAAGAACATAAAGAGACCCTGGCGGCATTTATGATTACCTATCCGTCAACACACGGGGTTTTTGAAAGTAAAGTTGTTGAGATGTGCAAAATAATTCACGACAACGGCGGACAAGTTTATATGGACGGTGCCAATATGAACGCACAAACAGGTATTACCAATCCTGCAACAATCGGAGCCGATGTTTGTCATTTAAATTTGCATAAAACTTTTGCCATACCTCACGGAGGAGGCGGTCCGGGTGTGGGTCCTGTTGCGGTTGCAAAACATCTTTCCGATTTTCTGCCCGGACATATTGCGATAAAAACAGGGGGCAAAAAAGCAATAAATGCAATTGCCGCATCACCTTACGGAAGTGCAAGTATTTTGCCCATAACTCACGGATATTTAAAAATGCTCGGAAAAGAGGGCTTGCTTACTTCTGCACAAATTGCAATTCTTAATGCCAATTATATTGCAGCTTCGCTGAAAAAATACTTTAATATTGTTTATTCCGGAGAAACAGGTTATGTTGCTCACGAAATGATTTTAGAATGCAGAAATTTTAAACACGAAGCGAATATAAGCGAAGTAGATATAGCAAAACGATTGATGGATTACGGGTTTCATGCTCCTACTCTTTCTTTTCCGGTTCACGGAACTTTAATGGTTGAACCCACCGAAAGCGAATCGAAAGAAGCTATGGACTCCTTTATTCAATCTATGATTTCTATTTATAATGAAATTCAAGATGTGAAAAACGGGAAAGCCGACAAAGATGATAATGTATTAAAAAATGCACCTCACAGCGAACAGTCTTTAATTGCCGATGAATGGGAACATTCATACTCACGAGAACAAGCTGCATATCCGTTACCTTTTATACGAGAAAATAAATTTCAAATTCCGGTCGGCAGAATTGACGATGCATACGGCGACAGGCACCTTATGTGCACCTGCGACCCCGTTGAAAGTTATGAATAATAAGAAAATCCCTGCATTTATATTTTGCAGGGATTTTTTAAACTATTTTTATTTTGTATAGTTTGAATATAGTGTGTTTGGCATTTCAACATTCCAAATTTTCAATTTACTACTATATTTAGGGTCTGCTGAAAAGTTCACAGGTGTATTAGATTTCAAGTTTCTCGTTTGAAGTCGTAATAAATACTGCGAAATAAGAGAAATTTGAAAGATGATGTGCCTATGGGCAGCTAAAATTGTTTTACATATGCAAATATTTTGATAACTAATTGAATATTAGATGTTTTAGCGTTTTCAGCAGACCCTATTTATTGCTGTAAACTTTATTTTAGCACTATCTGCAAAATGTATTATAATTGTTGTTAGGGCAATGTTATTGATTTAATCAATCGTCAAATCTTTGTTTTTCTGCCAATTATTGCTTGAAATGAGAGACTTTGATTTATTCCCTTTTTCACTATACGTAAATTTGCATTCCTTTTATTGTATTCCTTAAATTTTCTGTAAGTGAATTATCCGCGAATCTATAACCATAAATTTCAGTATCAATATTATTAATCTCAATAAATCTATTAACAATAACTGAAAAAGTGTTTGGTTGTATATGATTAACAGCTAACTCTGTCCATTTGCATAAATCACCGGTTTCTTGGTATTTAAGCTGTCTTTTTTTTGAATTATTTTTGAAGCAGAAGAGTTTCATATTATGAATATCTTCTTTTATCAATTCTTGACACGTCTTACTAAACTTTTGAAAAGGAAAACTTCGTCAGTTAATACATTTCGGATATAAAAAATCTGTTGTTAAATCTGTCCGAACCGGTAAGAAGCCATAATTTTTGCATCTTAACTTTTCTACTCTAATTTCATTAATTCTAATTTCAATTTTCCTATTTGTACCGGCTTTATCATTTATTTTCCTATTAAACATTATAGTTTTTTATAACGATTAATTTTACTTTTTAAAAAATATTATTTGTTCAAAACAATCCTCAAGTTTGTTTCTTTTCGGTTAATTGAAAAAAACAAAATTAATAGGAGGAAATGATTTCATCATATTATTTACCTTTTAAACTTATTTTATTTGATGTTTTTAAATTGCCTGACTGTTATAATCTGACAAAAGTTTATAAACAATAAGTTAATTAATTAACACACTGTCAATACAGGATTTCAGTTATATAAATACTTATTTTGTTAATAACTATTTTTGTAGCTCTGGTTCTGTTGTCTTAACTTTATATGTTATAACAGTATACTTCAGAAAATGAAATTTTTATTGAACTTATAAAAGAAAAATGAAGTTTTTCATTCCAATATCGAATTCCTTCTCTGCAAATTTGGTTTATTGCGATGATGTTCTACTTAAATTACTTCATTTGTTATATTACCGGTACTTCAAACACCATAGCCTATTGCCCAAAAATGACTTATACTTAAAGAAAGGGGTTCCTCAATATGGATATGGCTATTACTTAAAACATCTTTCGATATTTGAATATTTCCCGTATTACAAATTTGGACTGTTAAATCACGACAACGTTTCTGAATATCTTCTTTTAAAACATGGTAACGATATTTGGTTACCCAAACAATATGTACTCTTAATCGGCTTATTGTATGTGAACTTGTTTCATAATTCATACAGGAAAAATAAAAAGTTTACGGAAATTAAAGTAGCTGCAATAAGATTGCAGAATGCTAATTTAATAATAGAAAATAAGTATATTTTTAATTAAAATAAAGAATTATGAGAAACATTTACTTAACAATTATTCTTGTTGCAACAGTTTCATTCTGCTCTGCTCAAATTCCTGCCGGATATTACGATAATGCCGCCGGAAAAACCGGAGAAGATCTTAAAGCTGCTCTAAATATGATTATAAAAGGACATAAAAAGTTTTCTTATACATCATCAGCAACAGATGTCTGGGATATTTTAAAAGTTACGGACAGAGATCCGAACAATTCAAACAATGTAATTTTGTTATATACCGGGCGTTCAGTGAACGCTGCACAAGAATATAACAACGGTGCCGGATGGACAAGGGAACATGTTTGGGCAAAATCAAGAGGAAATTTCGGGACTTCTCAGGGTCCGGGAACAGATGTTCATAATTTGCGACCTTGTGATATCAGTATGAATTCAACACGAAATAACAGATGGTTTGCCGAATGCGATGTCCCGGTTTATGATAACGGAGTGTTCACAGGATCATATAAAAGTGATACCGAATGGCTTTGGAAACCCAGAGCAGAAGTAAAAGGAGATGTAGCAAGAATGATATTTTATATGGCAACACGTTATGAAGGTTATGACGGAGAGCCTGATTTAGAAATCATTGATTATATTCCTGCCGATAATAATACATCCGAACCCATTCATGCATTATTGTCTGATTTATTAGCCTGGAATCAGGAAGACCCTGTTGACAATTGGGAAATAAACAGAAATAACATTATTTACTCAAATTATCAACACAACAGAAACCCCTTTATTGATCACCCTGAATATGCTAATTATATATGGGGAGGAGGAACACCGCCTGTAGCCGGATTTACAAGTCCGATAATACTTACTTTAATACTGGATAATTATCCGACAGAAACATCTTGGAATATAACTAACAATGCAACAGGTAATTATATAAGCTCAGGCAGTAATTATACAGTAAAAAATGCTGCGATTACAAAAAGTATTTCTATGAAAAGCGGAGAATATACATTTAATATTGCAGACGCATACGGCGACGGTATTTGCTGTTCATACGGAAACGGATCATATACTTTAACAGATGCCGACGGAACTCAAATTGCTACAGGAGGAGATTTCACTTCTTCCGATCAAGTTGTATTTACTGTCGGAACAGGAGAACCTGTTGCAGATACATCCATGCCGGAGGGCTACTGTTCAACAAAAGGAAACATTGTGTCTGATGAGTGGATTGACTATGTGAACCTCGGGTCTGTTAATAATGCAACCGGAGCAAATAGCGGTTATGCAGATTTTACTTCTCAATCGACAGCTTTAAATTCGGGCTCTCAATATACAATTAGTTTTAGTACCGGATATAGCGGTACAGCTTATGAGGAATACTGGAAAATTTGGATTGACTACAATCGAGACGGTGATTTTTATGATGCAGGAGAAGAAATAGCAGCAAGTTCTTCTTCAAGCAGCAATACATTATATAAAAGCTTTACAGTTCCTTCCGGTATAAGTGAGGGGACCGCACGTATGCGTGTCTCTATGAAGTATAATGCTTATCCTGCACCTTGCGAAACATTTACTTACGGAGAAGTTGAAGATTATGCAGTTGTATTATCCGGAAGTAAATCAGGAACTGTTATCGGTAACAACAATGAAATTATTAAGCGGCCGCTTGAAAAACAATTTGTGAATCTTTATCCTAATCCGGCTGAAAGTTTTATTAATTTGCAATTATTTAACGGAACTGATGCAAGTGTAGATATTTATAATATCAACGGACAACTTTCAAAGTCAATTCATGTAAATGATTTTGCAAGAATCCGGATTGCTGACTTACCCGCAGGAGTTTATATAATGAAAATAACTAACAAGAAAAGAACTTTGATTAAACGGTTTATTAAACAATAAATTAAGATTTTAAGATACAAAACAAGGGCATATCTTTAAGTGTGTTCTTGTTTTTGTTCATTCCGAGAATTAAAATTCTTACGGATTTATATAGCAGAATTCAAGTCACTAATGCAACTTTTTCTTTTGTTAATAATTCATTTTTTACAAATATAGGATTTTCATAATTAAATCTCTTTCTTGGTCTGCTGTTTATTTTAATTTGCACTTGTTTTATAAACTCATCTGTTATC
>JAJRUH010000044.1 GCA_024277895.1 Bacteroidota bacterium
GTCTCAAAAGCGGATGCAAAGAAAATAACTTTATCTTAGTCTGCAAAACTTTTTTCGCCTTTTATTCGTCTTTTTTTTACTTTATTAACTTTATATGACAAACTGCCTGAAATAAAACTACTTACAAAAGTGATTTATTATATTTTGGCGTACTTTAACCATAGGTATTAAGCAGGATCAATTCCTTATTTGACTAACATTCATATATACTGAATGAGAAAGTTAATCATTGTTATTTGACACATCTCTTGCTAAAACCACTGTTTTTCAGATACCTCTTCTAAATATAATAGTGTCTGTATCTTAAAAATTATATTTTCATAGAAATTATCTATATATTTCTTCAAAATACAAATCATTTTATTCGGAAAAATATAATCAGAAACATAAGCAATTTGATAGTTCCGAATTACAACCGAAATTATACATCATTAGCATCCAAGCAGCAAAAAAGAACAGTTCAAAAGTTCATAAAATAATAATTTCTTTACAAATTATGCTTAGAAAGATTTCTATATTTCAATCTATATTTTTTATAAATGACCGAAAATTTCCTCTGCATTGTCATTCGTAAGTTCGGCAATTTTTTCAAATGATATCTTTTTTATTTCTAATATTTTTTCGGCAATATATATAAGATGTGAGCTTTCATTTCTTTTTCCTCTTCTCGGCACGGGAGATAAATACGGCGAATCGGTTTCCAAAACCAAATATTTTAAATCAATTTCTTTCACAACCTTATCCAACCCCGAATTTTTAAACGTAACAATACCGTTTATCCCGATTTTAAATCCGCCGTATGAAATAATTTTATCTGCCTGCTTTTTTGTTCCCGTAAAACTATGAAATATACCGGTTAAATTAGTATCATTCTGTCTGTCAATAACTTCAAAGACCTCTTCAAATGCTTCTCTTACGTGAATTATAATCGGAAGCGAATATTTTTTTGCAAGAATAACTTGCTTTTCAAAAGCATTTTTTTGATGTTCGGCAAACTTTTTATCCCAATACAAATCAACACCTATTTCACCAACCGCAATATATTTTCCTGTCTGTAATTCTTTCTCGACAATTTTAAGTTCATTTTCAAAATCTTCTTTAACTTCTGAAGGATGCAGTCCGACAGCAAGAAAACAATTTTCGGGATATTTTTCGGCAAGTTGCAATTGTGCCGATATGTAACCGGAATTAATGCCGGGTAAAATCATTTTTGTAACGCCGTTCTCCTTCGCTCGTCTGATAACTTCATTTCTGTCTTCATCAAATTCATTGACATACAAATGGGTGTGGGTATCAATTATGTCCATTGCTTCATTTTTTACAAATGTAAAAAAACATAACGAAATATTTAATTCTTACTAATTAAATAAAAAGTGTTTTTTTAATTGATATATATTTATAATTTTGAGAAAGTAAGAAAATTATTTTATGAAAAAACTGATGCTGTTCACGTTGATAATTATTAATACTTCGATTTTTTATGCTCAAAGTCTGAAAACAAAAAATCATAATGTAAACATTGCAATAAATTCACTGAAGAATGATAAAAATTTTAAAACTGCAAGTATCGGTTTTTATGTAAAAGATATTAATTCAGGAGAAGTAATATCATCATTAAATTCTGATTTGTCATTAGCTCCCGCATCAACGCAAAAACTTATAACTACGGCAACAGCACTTGAAATTCTCGGAAGCAGCTATAAATTTAAAACACGTTTGGAATATACCGGAAAAATAGACAGACAAACCGGAATTCTGGAAGGGAATATTATTATAAAAGGCGGCGGCGACCCTACATTGGGCTCAAAATATTTTCAACAAACCAGAATAAACAAATTATTTGAAAGCTGGACAAAAGCTGTCTCAAGTGCAGGAATAAAATTTATTAACGGTAATATTATTGCCGATGCAAGTTTATACGGTTATCAAACAGTTCCGCCTAAATGGACTTGGGAAGATATGGGCAACTATTTCGGAGCAGGACCCAACGGGCTTACAATTCGCGATAATTCATATTCTTTGTTCTTTAATACAAGCTCCGTAAAAGGAAGAAAGACAAAAATCGTAAAAACAGAACCGGAAATTCCGAAACTTAAAATTCAGAATAATGTTGTTTCCGATGCAATACATTCCGATTTATCCTATATTTTCGGGGCACCGTACACATACGAAAGGATTATAGAAGGGAGATTGCCTTTAAACAGAACAGAATACGAAGTAAAAGGTTCTCTGCCCGACCCTGCCTTATTTGCTTCTCAAAGTTTGAAAAAAAAGCTGAAAGAAAACGGAACAGCATCCGGAAAAGCAACAACTTTCAGAATAAATCCCGAGTTAAAAAATGCAGATACATTGCAACATAATTTGATATTAACAACATATTCTCCCGAACTGAAAGAAATTATCAAATTAACAAATTTTAAAAGTATAAATCTGTTTGCCGAGCATCTTTATAAACAAACTCAGCTGTATATTGCAAGTTTTAACTTAACAAAAGTAAGTAAAAAGTTCATTAAATATTTCTGGCAAAGTAAAGGAATAAATACCGAAGGAATGTTTATTTTTGACGGCAGCGGTTTGTCGAGATACAACGGAATAACAGCAAAACAACTCGTTTCTGTTTTACGATATATGAAAACAAAAAGTGAAAATTCAGTTTATTTTTACAATTCAATTGCAACAGTCGGAGAAGAAGGAACCGTTAAAAATATGTGTAAAAACACATCGGCATCCGGAAATATGAAAGCAAAGAGCGGTTCGCTGAAAAACGTAAGAGCTTATGCCGGATATGTGAAAACTAAATCGGGCAGAGAATTGGCATTTTCAATTATTACGAATAATTTTAATTGCTCTTCTTCCGTTGCACGAAAAAAAATTGAAAAAGTGTTGACAGCTCTTGCCGATTTTAATCTGTAATTATGGGGTTTGATTATTTTACACAATTTGCACGACTATTTTTTCCGAAAAATTGCGAGGCTTGCGGCAGAAATTTACTTAAAAGCGAAACCATGCTTTGCACCAACTGTTTTTATCATATCCCTAAAACCAAATTTCATGAAGAAAAAGATAATATTTTAAATCGGCTTTTTTACGGTATTACAAATATCACATACTCTACTGCATTTTTTTATTTTCATAAAGCAAGTAAATATCGGATATTGATTCACAAATTAAAATATAAAGGACAAAAAGAAATAGGCATTCAATTAGGAAGAATGGCAGGAACGGAGATTAACGGAAGTTTCTTTGATGAGACGAATGTTGTAATTCCCGTCCCCTTGCATCCGGCAAAAAAACGTTTAAGGGGCTATAATCAAAGTGAAATGATTGCAAAAGGACTTTGCGAAACAAGCGGAAAAGAACTGCTTACCGATGTTTTAATTCGTCAAAAATTTACGGAAACTCAAACTAAAAAAAATCTTGAAGCACGAAGGGAAAACGTAAGTTCTGCTTTCAAAGTCGTAAAACCCGAAATTTTACGGGGCAAACACGTTCTGTTAATTGACGATGTAGTTACAACCGGATCAACGCTTATTGCCTGTGCCGATGAAATTTTAAAAACAGAAAAAACCAAAGTAAGTATTTTTGTTTTAGGCTTTGCAGTGCAATAATTTATCTTTATATCCGCAAGTCGTAGGATGAATTGATTAATTAACGGCGATTCATAAAATGATTTATTTTACGTTAATTCATTCATCCGATGACTGTCAGTATTTTTCGTCAATAATATTAACTATTTAATGTAAAAAGTTTAATTCTCACTTAATTTTTCATAAATTTGTGCTAATAAAAATCATTGAAAATGAACAACATAAAAAAACCTTTGCCTCCGTTTACTTCCAAATACAGTTCGGAAGTTCCGGAAATACTTTATAACTTACAATGTACGATTGCATTAAGCACTTATCAGGCAGGAAAAATTGTTTTACTCAGTGCACCCACGCCCGATAAAATTGTTTTGCTTGCAAGAACATTTGAAGGAGCGATGGGAATTGCAACAAAAGGGAATAAAATGGCTGTTGCCTGCAAATCAAATTTGCACATTCTCGCAAATGAAACTTCAATGGCAAAAACATACCCGCCTAAACCTAATGTATATGATGCTTTGTATATGCCGAGAGCAACATTTCATACGGGACAATTATCTTTACACGATTTAAATTGGAGCGGTGAAAATTTACTTGCCGTGAATACCCTTTTTTCGTCAATTGTAAAAATAAATGACAGTTACAGTTTTGAGCCCGTTTGGAAACCGAAATTTATATCTCAACTTGCTCCGGAAGACCGTTGCCATTTAAACGGTATGGCAATGAAAGATAAAACTATTAAATATGTAACGGCTCTCGGAAAAACAGATACGCGCGGCGGATGGCGAGAAAATAAATTAACCGGCGGTGTTATTATTGATGTTGAAACAAATGAAATTATTTCGAAAAATCTTGCAATGCCTCATTCTCCGAGGATATATAACGGAGATTTATACGCCTTACAATCAGCAGCAGGCGAATTAATAGAAATAGATAAAAATACCGGAAAATTTGAAACAATTACCAAGTTTGATTATTTCCTCAGGGGAATGGATAAAATCGGAGATTATTTGTTCATAGGGCATTCAAAATTAAGACATACGAATTCGGCATTTAAAGATTTACCGATAGCAAAAAAATCTCAAAAAGCCGGAGTTATAATTGTTCATTTGCCGAGCGGTGCAATTGTGGGAAATATTATGTATGAAAACAGCGTAGATGAAATTTATGATATAAAAATACTACCTAACATGGTAAGACCCAACATTATAAATCCCGATCATCAATCGGTAAACATCGCAATTACAACACCCGACGACAGTTATTGGGCTGTACCCGAAAAACAAAATTAACACTAAAATAAGTTATATTCACTAATTAAAATTTAAAATTATGGAAACAATTACTTTAAGAGAATTTCGGGAAACCGGAATGAAGTACAAAAAACTTCGAAAACGTCTTGATAAAAGAATTAAAAGCGGTTCTTTTTATCAATTGACCAAAAAGAAACAACGAAACTTAGTTTATCGTGTAAGAAAATTATACGAAAAACTTTTACGCCTTAAAAATTTGCTGAAACTGGCAACAGCCGGAGCAACTATGTCTTTAATGCTGACAGCAGGACAGGCAGATGCACAGAATTTTAACGGAAAATTGCCTTTTAAAGGAGATTTTAAAACTTCGAGTGCAATAAAAACATACGAATCCGATTTATTTGTTCAAATGACCGGTGCCGATAATCCTTTCGGCGGAACAAATCCTTTTGACGGAAATATCATTGCAAACGCCGATTATGCAACTTTTGTTGATATTGACAACGACGGTGATTTCGATGCTTTTTCATACAAAAGAAACAACATATCAAATCTTTATTCCGTAACATTTTATAAAAATACAGGAAATAACGGCAAAGTAATTCTTGAAGAACAATACGGACCCGATAACCCCGCCGACGGTGCAATTTTCGCAAACAGACCATATTTAAGTTTTGTTGATATTGACAACGACGGTGATTTCGATGCTTTTATAGGAGATCAAGATGATAATATTTTTCATTATTTTAAGAATATAGGAACTCCGGAAAACCCTTACTTTGTACCGAAAACAGGCAGCGACAATCCTTTAAACGGTGTTGACCCTCAAAATATGGACAGATTAAGTTTTGCCGATATTGATAACGACGGCGATTTGGATGTTTTTATAGGAAAATACAACAATTATCCTTATTTATACAGAAATACCGGAGATGCCCAAAACCCTGCATTTACACAGGAAGATGCGTCAGCTTTTTTTGATGCAACATTCGGCAGCTCACTTGAAAGTATGCTGCTGAAAGACCTTGACGGAGACGGCGACTTAGACGGTATTTTAAACGGAAATCGTTATTTTGAGAATCAGGGTAGCAATACAACTCCTGATTTTGTAGAAATTACAGGAAATTCAAATCCGTTTAACAATATAAACCATTTAAGTTCAAACTTACCCGACTTAATTGACTTGGATACCGACAGCGATTTAGATTTAATTTTCGGGAATGGTAATAAAATAGAATACTACAAAAATACGGGAACATCATCAACCGCAATTTTTGAAAACACTTCCGGCGGAATAGATTCAACATATTACGCATTACCTGATTTCGTTGACATTGACAACGACGGTGATTATGATATGTTCGCAGGAGTTTATAATGCTGCTGCCGGAGCATTTAAATTTGCATATTATAAAAACACCGGAACAAACACATCTCCCGCTTTCGAAAAACAAGATTGGGCTGATAATCCCTTAAATGCAGTTTTAAATCCAAGTTTTATCCCGACACTAAAATTTGTTGATATTGATAATGACGGTGATGAAGACGTTTTTGTAGGCGGATATGGTAACGGAGATTTAAGATATTTTGAGAATACCGGAACTGCCGACAGCCCGGTATTTGAAGAACAAACAGGCATTGATAATCCTTTACCGGGAATAAGCAGCCCTATGGATTTTGACTTTGTTGATATAGACCATGACGGTGATTTGGATTTCTTTTACGGAGTCGACGGTGCCGGATTAGGATTTTACAGAAATACAGGAACAGCAACTGCACCGGTATTTACAAATGAAGCAAGCCCCGTAAATTTACCGGACACTTGGGGATATTTATCTCCGGAATTTGCGGATGTAGATAATGACGGTGATTACGATTTGTTTGCCGCCGGTGTTGATTATGATCTGGGACAATGGGGAGTTTTATATGCAGAAAATAAAGGGACTGCCGATACACCTGATTTTAAAGCACAATACGGGAACCTGAATCCTTTGGATTTATCCTTATATCTTCCGGGAATTTCACTGGTTGATATAGATAATGACGGAGATAATGATGCATTCATAGGAACTTTAGACGGAGAAATATATTTCTTTAAAAATAA
>JAJRUH010000045.1 GCA_024277895.1 Bacteroidota bacterium
AAGTTGCAGATATTGCATCTAAAAATTTATTATATATATTTTTTATCTCATTTCCCGTAATTGTAGCAGTAATTTCTGTATGTCCGGGTAACGCTTCATCAGGATCGATCGTAATTTTTGTTTTGTTGTAATTAATAGTTCCGGTAAAAGTAATGTCTCCTTTTGTCTGATCTGTTAAAGTAACAAACGAACTGATATCGGCATTTGTAATTTCAGAATCGTCAGTTTTTTTCATCGGATCATCAAAAGTAATTGTAATATTTGTATCATAATCAATATTATCAGCTCCGTCTGACGGGCTGAAAACTGCATTTGCATCCGGATATAATCCTGTTGTAAATGAAGATGTTTTTCCGGATAAAGCAATATTATTTATACCTTCTATTTGTGCGTCATTTACGGTAACTGTTATTAAAGAAGATTCCGGCAGATAAGTATCGGGAGTTATGGTAATTATTGATTTGCTGTCGTTAATTACGGCAGTATATGAAATGGGATTGTTTGACGGGTCTGTAACCGTAATAAATGCAGAAATATTATCACTTGTAATTTCGGAATTATCAATAAATCTCATATATTGATTAAATGAAATTTTTATATCTGTTTCATTATCAATATTTGTTGAACCGTTTGCCGGACTAAAAGAAACTTGGGGAGCCGGTAACGTGTTTTCAGCGGAAAATCCCGATTGGAAAATTTCTTTAGTTTTATCATTTTGTATGAAAACAATAACTGCAAGATCATTCATATCTTCGACATGTGTTCCGGATAAATCATAAGTTTGACTAAAATAGGAGTGTATACCGGAAGAGAAAGATGTTTTTGTCCCTGCAGCGTCAGGCAGCATTTTCATCATAACATAATGAAATTCTGTTTCTCCGTTATTTCCGATGTTGCCGGTTGTCGTTTTTTCGACAACTGCCGTTTGTACGGTAAAATCTTTTGCATTTATATACGGCAAGATATCTGCTTGAATACTTATTGTGTCTCCGGTTATTTGATGAGTTGCATTAAGCGTAAAATATGCAGGAATATTGTTTGCGTTGTCCAAGGCTGTTTGAAGTTGAGCCGTGTTATCAAAAGTTCCTTTGTGTGCGTCTAAAAATAAAGTGGGGACTCCGCTTACTCCGTAATATCCGCGCCTTACACCGCCTTCTGCAGTATAATAGGGGTCTCCGGGTGAGGGCCAACTCATTTGATATTTAATAAGAGAATAATTTCCTGCATTATTGTTTAAAAACGAACTGTTAAAATATTGAGAATTGAATGTTGCACAAGGAGAACAGGTTGAACTTGTGAACTCTTCATATAAAGGTGTTCTTGCAACACTTTGGGTTGCAACGTGCATTGTTAAACTTAGTGTATCATTATTTGGGTTGTCATCTGACCCTCCGTTCATATTTGACAACCAAACCTTTAAATTATAATTTCCGGGAGAAGCATCCCACGGTGTTGTAAATGTATGTTCAAGTGTTTGAGTTGTTGACAAATTTAATCCGGTTAAAATTTCCGTTATAATCGAACCGTTATCAATTTGATAGTTTATGTCTGCAGAAGTTAAATTTGTCAGTCCCGAATTTTTTATTGTACAACTTATATTAGTATTGCCTTGACCGATATAACGATTGGTATTTATTGATGACAAAGAAATATCATCATTGTCCGGGGCGTATAGTTTAATGTCATCAATATACCAGTAATTAAAATTATACCAATTCCCGTTTAAAAATAAAGCAATTTGAAAATTAGAAGCACCGACATCCGAATTTGAAATAACGATTTCTTTTGTTGTCGGACCTATATCGGAAGAAGGGTTTTGTGACCAAACCGTATTCCAATTACCTCCGCCGGAACGGGTAGCAACACCTATTGTATAACCGTTTGAATAGTTACTCAAATAATGTTTAAAAGAAAAAATAACAGTTGAGTATCCTGTAAGGTCAACAGAAGGAGAAATTAAGTGCGATGTATGAGTTCCTGATACATAAGTAAGTTTTGCTTCCGGAGCTGTACCGCCGGCTTTAGAGCTTGAAGAGGAAGACCATTGAGATGCCATATCATCAATTGTCCAACCATCTGCGGCAATGCCGGATGAAAAATCTTCACTCAAGAGTGTTGTCGCTTTTTGTGCAAACACAGTTAGTCCGAAAAAAACGGAAATTAATAAAAGAGTAAATTTTTTCATTTCTATTGGTTTTAATTTATAAATAACTCTAATATTGATAATAAAAACGACAAAGGTTGCATTTTTTACTTAAATAAATGAGTTATTTTATATTTGAGTCCTTTCCACCCGGCTTTTCTCCCGTACGGATACAATTCTTTATAATTAATTTGCCAAGAAACACCGAATGCCAGATTATTATAACTCATATTTCTGGCTTGGCTTGATTTGTATATATTTCTCATACTTATATAATATCTTATAAACAAATCAAGTGCTTTAAATTGAATTCCCGCATTTCCGATAAAACCGTATTCATACCAATTATTTTTGTAGTTATAGTAGTAAACAGGATCCGTATCGTAATTATTAACCTTTAAGATTAAATCTTTATTTGATTTTGCAAGTACGGAAACTTTCCCTCCGATTCCCACATGCCAAAAAATAAATTCGTAACCGTATTTAAATTTTAAAAATATCGGAACCGAAATAAAATAATCTTTTTCATCAACAGATAAATTGCTGTTTTCTATCAGAGGAACTTGTTCTGAAAATTTGAATCGGAATTGAGATAATACGAATTCGGTTTGTGCAGACAGATGTTCGCTGATTTTGTTATCTATATATAAACCGCCGAAGTATCCGAGTTGTTTATTAAATGTTGTCGGTTTGTCGATACCGAACAGTCCGCATTTGTTTATTCCTCCCGTAATTCCGTATCTTATGTATTGTCCTGATACTTGTGAAATAATCAGAAGTAAAAACAAACTTAAATTAAAAAATCTTTTTTTCATTAATGATTTTAAAAAATACTTACAAAATTATATCTTTGACAAAATTTCAATTCTGAAACAAAAATAACATTAAATTTAAATTTTGCCGTAAAACTGTGAAAATTATAAATAAAATAGTTAATAAGGTTACACAAAAAAGACTTTTGCAAATTGAAGAATTTAAAAAAAATCCTTTTGAAATTCAATTTAATTTACTTAAAAACCTGATTAATGATAACAAAAATACGATTTTCGGCAAAGAACATTATTTTTCTGAATTATCTGAAAATTTTACGGTTCAAACCTTTCAAAATAATATTCCCGTAAGGAATTACACGAAATTAAAACCATATATTGACAGAATAAGAAACGGAGAACAAAATGTACTGTGGCACAGTCCCGTAAAATGGTTTGCTGTGTCGTCCGGAACAACTTCCGATAAAAGTAAATTTATTCCCGTTAGTCGAGAAGCATTGGAAGAGAATCATTTCAGAGGCGGGAAAGATATCATTGCTGTTTATGCAAGTCAATATGAAGACACAAAATTGGTAAAGAGCAAATCTTTGGTAATAGGAGGGAGTAGACAAATATCAATGTTTAAAAATGCTTTGTATTACGGTGATCTTTCAGCTGTTATTATTGATAATTTGCCTGTTTGGTCCCATCTTTTGCGAACTCCGAGTAAAAATGTTGCCCTGCTTCCAAAGTGGGAGGAGAAATTGGAGAAAATGGCTGAACAAACCATTGAAGAAAATGTTACCAGCATAACCGGCGTTCCTTCCTGGACATTGGTTTTGTTAAAACGAATTATAGAAATCACAGGTAAAAACAACATTACAGAAATTTGGCCCGATTTTGAATTATTTATACACGGCGGTGTGAGTTTTGAGCCGTATCGAAGTATTTATAAAAAAATATTACCGCCGGAAACTCGTTATCTTGAAACATACAACGCTTCGGAAGGCTTTTTTGCTTTGCAAGATGATTTAAGCATTAATGATATGCTTTTAATGTTGGATATCGGGATATTTTATGAATTTATTTCTGCCGATAAAATATTTCAGGATAATCCTCCGGTTTATACTGTTGAAAATGTTAAATGTAATGTAAATTATGCAATGATTATTACAACGAACAGCGGATTGTGGCGTTATTTAATAGGTGATACCGTTCGATTCACCTCTTTAAAACCGCATAAAATAAAGATTACAGGACGAATTCGACATTTTATCAATGCTTTCGGTGAAGAACTGATAATTGAAAATGCCGAAAAAGCATTGAAAGAAACAACCGAAAAAACTGATTCTCAAATTAGGGAATATACGGCTGCACCCGTTTATATTTCTGATAATGAAACCGGTGCACACGAATGGTTGATTGAATTTATAAAACAACCGTCTGATATACATAAGTTTGCCGAAATTTTAGATGAGGAATTAAAAAAAACAAATTCGGATTACGCAGCCAAACGTTATAAAGATTTAACTCTGCGAATGCCCCTTATTCACACTGCAAAAGAAGGTCTTTTTTATAATTGGCTGAAAGAAAAAGGAAAACTCGGAGGACAAAATAAAATTCCGCGATTAGTAAACAGTCGTGTATATATTGATGAATTGCTCAAATTAAATTCAGAAAAATAATTTTATTAAAATCCGCATACTTTTTCTGTGTAAATCTGTGTTATCTGTGTAAGATTGAAATTACAAACCTGCTTTATTGACTTATAATGAAATTATTTATTTGCCTGTTTTTCGTTTTTATATTGAATACTTTTCCGGATATTCATATAATGACAATTATTCCTGTTAAAGCAGATAAAATTTATATTGATGATTTTGATGATTTGTATATTCTTTCCGGAAGTTCGTTAATGAAATTTACCTCGGACGGGAAACAATTATTTTCTTTTGACAGTTCGTACAGTGAAGATATTTCGTTGATTGATATAAAAAATCCGATGAAAATTTTAATCTTTTATAAAAATCAAAACAAACTGTTGTTTTTAGATAATAAATTAAGTTTAATCGGTAATGAAATATATCTTGAAAATATAAACATTTACGGAAATGTGCTGACTTGCAGTGCGGAAAACGGAGGTGTTTGGATACTTGATGTGTCCGGTCATCAATTGTTAAAATACGATGCGGATTTTAAAATCGTGCTGCAAAAAGATTTATTTGAAATTAAAGAAATACCCGATTATATTATTTCCGGTAATAATTCCTTATATATAAAAACAGACAAAAATTTCGTATATGTTTTTGATAATCTCGGAAATTTTAATTTTAAAATTGAAAAAAATATAACTTCGGAATTTAAAGTACAGGAACCGGTTTTAAATTATTTTAATAAAAACAAAAAAGTTCTTGTTTCTTATAATATTAAAACCGGTAATTCTCTGTTAAAACACTTTCCCGACACTTTAAATATTCAAGATGCTGTTAAATCTTCTGATTATTTAATATTTAATGATGAAGCTAAAGTTTATGTGTCCGAAATAATTAATGAAAAAACAGATAAGCAATAAGGATTGCAGCAACTATTCCGACAAAATCGGCAATAAGCCCTGCCGTTACGGCATATCTTGTGTTTTTAATACCGACCGAACCGAAATAAACGGCAATAATGTAAAATGTTGTATCCGTTGCACCCTGAACGGTTGAAGCAACTTTTCCCGCAAAAGAATCGGCTCCGAAAGTTCTCATAGTATCTACCATCATTCCGCGCGCACCGCTTCCGCTCAAAGGTTTCATTAAGGCTGTAGGTAAGGCATTTATAAAATCGGTGTTTATTCCCGTTGATTCAAAAATATAAGCAAATCCTGAAATTAAATAATCCATTGCTCCGGATGCTCTGAAAACGCCTATTGCAACTAAAATTGCCACTAAATACGGGATGATTTTTACGGCAGTTTTGAAACCGTCTTTTGCCCCTTCGATAAAGGCATCGTAAACATTCACTTTCTTAAGGGCTGCTAAGCCTATAAAAAATACGATAATACTGAACAACAGAACATTACTCGTAACTGAAGATATCTCTGCAATTTTTGCTTTCGGAAGGTGTTGCAGATATAAAATAATTCCGAGAATTAAGGCTGAAAGTCCTCCGAGATAAGCTAAAATAACTCTATTAAAAAGATTAATTTTTTGATAAATTGCAACGGTTATCAAACCGGCTAAAGTCGAAAAAAAAGTAGCAAGCAAAATCGGAATAAAGATATCGGAAGGATCGGCGGCTCCCATTTGGGCACGATATACCATGATGCTTATTGGTATTAATGTAAGCCCGGAAGTATTTAATACCAAAAACATAATTTGAGCATTACTTGCAGTATCTTTTTTCGGGTTACTTTTTTGCAACTGATCCATAGCCTTTAATCCGATGGGCGTTGCAGCATTATCCAATCCCAACATATTAGCGGCAATGTTCATCATAATGGACCCGTATGCCGGATGATCTTTTTCTAATTCAGGGAATAATTTTCTGAAAAACGGATTAACTAATTTTGAAAACAGTTTAATAACACCGCCTTTTTCTCCAACTTTCATAATACCCATCCAAAGGGTAAGAACACCGGTAAGTCCGAGAGAAATTGTAAATCCGGTTTTTGCCGTGTCAAAAGTACTTGAAATCATTTCGGAAAAAACGGTCATATCGCCGAAAAAAATCAATTTAATCAATCCGACGATAAAAGCTATGATAAAAAATCCTATCCAAATGTAATTTAAAACCATAAAAGGGAAATACTTTACGACAAAGATAATAATTAAGTATTAAAAACGTCTTAAATCAGAATATTGAAATTCCCATTCCGGAATAATCAGAGTTTCGGTATCTGTATAATTATACCAAGGAGAAATCTTCGAATTATTTAAATTTTTAACTATGTTAATTTCTTCTGCCGGCATATAACTTTGAGAAAGCATGAAAATTATATATCCTTTTTTGTTTTTAGCAACATCAACAACCGTTACAGCGTGTCCGAAAGGTCTTCCGCTTTGGATAAATACATCACCGGGTTGAATGTCGAGTTTATTTTTAACCGGTTTTAATTCTTTTTTTAATGATGCCGTATTCGCATAAGAAAAAATATAATTCATATATTTCCTGAATTTATGATATGACTTATCTCCTCCGGCATAATCAGTAAAATAACGCGGTTTTCCGTCACTTAAAAAATTAAAATGAATATCTTTATAATCTTTTTGGGCATATAAATATTCTGCTCGCAAACGCATAACGGCATCGGCACATTGTTGCAAATCTTGTTTCCCGACATCAAATTTCAGAACGGCAAAATGTAAGTTTTGTGAGTATTTTAAAGTTCCGTCAAATAAACGGACTTCGTTATTATCCGTTTTCAGTTTAACATTACGAAGCCAATACCCGAAACTTCCCGAATCAACTTTAATACGATTATATCCTTTCGGCAGAGGAATTGATTTTATGTCGGGATATTTCGCTGTTTCCTGCGGTTTTATTTTGAAAGTATCAACTGATTCTTCTTCGGAAATTGTATTTGAATCGGCTTTTTCGGAAACTTTTTTGTTGTTGTTTTGAGAATTACAGGAAAAAACAAAAATAATTATCGGAAATAAAAAAAGTGTTTTGATTTTCATAATATACTTGCTTGTTGTTTATACAAAATTAAAAAAATTAGTTAAATTTCTTTACATTTGTACAATTCATTTATAAAAATATGCAAAAAAAATATATTCTCGCATTAGATCAGGGAACGAGCAGTTCAAGAGCTGTTTTATTTAATAAAGACCAGAAAATTATCGGTGTTGAACAGCAAGAATTCAAGCAATTTTATCCGAAAACCGGTCGGGTAGAACAAAATCCGCACGAAATATGGGAAAGTCAGTTTTTAACGGCAAAAACCTTAATTACAAAATTAAAAATTAATCCTGAAGAAATTGCCGGAATAGGAATTACCAACCAAAGAGAAACAACAATTGTTTGGGACAGAAAAACCGGCGAGCCGATTTATAATGCAATCGTTTGGCAGGATAAAAGAACAAAAGCTTTTTGTTCTGAACTTAAAAACGGCATTAACGAAACTTACATTAAAGAACAAACAGGGTTACTTTTAGATGCTTATTTTTCGGCAACAAAAATAAATTGGATTTTAAATAATGTTGACGGAGCAAAAGAGAACGCGAAAAAAGGCAATTTGCTTTTCGGAACGGTTGATACGTGGTTAATTTGGAAACTTTCGGGAGGAAAACTGCATATTACCGATTATTCCAATGCTTCCAGAACTTTGCTGTTTAATATCAACACTTTAAAGTGGGATAAAAATTTGCTTGATTTATTTAATATTCCGAAAAATATTTTACCGCAAGTCAAAAATTCTTGCGAACAATACGGTTTTACAACTAAAGAATTGTTCGGAGCGGAAATTCCGATTGCCGGAATTGCAGGCGATCAACAGGCAGCACTTTTCGGGCAACAATGTTTTTCGCCCGGCGAGGCAAAAAATACTTACGGAACAGGTTGCTTTATGTTGATGAATACCGGTAAAAATCCCGTAAAATCAAAATCGGGTTTGCTTACTACCATTGCATGGGGAATTGAGAATAAAATTACCTACGCTTTGGAAGGAAGTGTATTTATGGCAGGTGCTGCCGTAAAGTGGTTGCGTGACGGTATTAAAATAATTGCAAATGCTTCCGATACAGAACAATCGGTAAAACAAACAGAAAATAATGAAGGGGTTTATTTTGTACCGGCATTTGCCGGCTTGGGAGCACCTTATTGGGATGCCGAAGCAAAAGGCATTATTACCGGATTAACACAAGGTGTTACCGAACATCATATTATTCGGGCAACATTGGAATCATTGGCTTATCAGACAAAAGATATTTTAGATGCGATGGCGGAAGATTCAGGAATTGATCTTAAAGAACTGAATGTTGACGGCGGAGCATCGGTAAATGATTTTTTAATGCAGTTTCAGGCAAATATTTTGGATATAAAAGTTGTAAGACCCGAAGTTGTTGAAACAACGGCTGCCGGAGCTGCCTTTCTTGCCGGATTGGCAGTCGGATTTTGGTCCGAAAAGGAATTGATTTCCGAAAGAAAAGTTGATAAAATTTTTATCCCGAAAATCTCCGAGAAAGAAAGAAATAATTTATATAAAGGATGGCAAACAGCCGTGAAACAAGCAATGCTGCATGAATAATCAAAAAAAAGCATACATTTTTGCACTTTGTGCTGTTTTGTTGTGGTCAACGGTTGCAGTTTCGTTTAAAATTGCATTGCAATATGTTGATT
This sequence comes from Bacteroidota bacterium, assembly GCA_024277895.1. Taxonomy (GTDB): domain Bacteria; phylum Bacteroidota; class Bacteroidia; order Bacteroidales; family JAADGE01; genus JAADGE01. The sequence continues at coordinate 9,217 of JAJRUH010000045.1, forward strand.
TTATGCAATTACTGTTATTTGCTTCTTTCACGGCTTTGGTAATTTATGCGGTTATTGCTTTAATTAACGGAACATTTTTGCAGCTTTTTAAAATTAATAAAAAAGATATTTTGTCTTCGGCAGTTATCGGTTTTTTAAATCCTTTTTTATATTATGTTGTTTTATTTAAAGCGTATTCTCTGTTACCTGCTCAAATTGCACAACCGCTTAATTATTTGTGGCCTGCGATTTTGGTTTTGCTTTCGGCACCTTTACTCGGAGAAAAATTAAAATTGATAAGTGTTATTTCTTTATTCATTGGGTTTTTGGGTGTATATATTATTTCAACTCAAGGCAATTTATTCGGGTTTAAAATTGAAACGCCGCTTGGTGTTGCCTTAGCATCAGGCAGTTCTGTTATTTGGGCATTGTCGTGGATTTATAATCAGAAAGATAAACGCAGTGAACAAAAAAAGTTATTTTGGAATTTCCTGTTTGGGTTTATGTATATTTTGATTGCAGTATTAATTTTTTCAAAAATTCAATTACCTGAAACAAAAGGAATATTTGCTGTTATATACGTCGGGTTTTTTGAAATGGGAATAACGTTTTTCTTTTGGCTGAAAGCTTTGCAATTAACCGAAAGGAATGATAATATAAGCAATCTTATATTTCTTTCGCCTTTTTTAGCTCTAATTTTTATTCATCTTATTTTGAAAGAAGAAATTTATTATACAACCTATATCGGTTTGTTTTTAATTGTTGCGGGAATTTTTATTCAGAGGATCAGGGAATAAACACCTGTAAAATCAGCTTACAGCGGTACTAATTGCCATAGAAGATTTTAAGACAGAAAATTGCAGTTTTTAAAGTTGTCCGTTTTCTATTCTTACTACAATTTCTTCAATCCATTTATCTGTTCCGTCCGGATCGTATTCATATTTTAAATTTGTTTGAAAAATCCTTGCAATTCCCTGCCAAAAAAAAGCCGACACACCCCCTTTAAAATGTTTTACTATTTGATAAGTTGTATTACCGGTTTGTCTGTCAACTAATTTTATCAATATCCGTCCCTGAGAATAAGTCATATTTCGGATATCGCCTTCAAACTCTTTTTTTAATTCTTTTTCTTTTTCATTAATATAATTTCGACGTTCCCTGTTATTATCCATATGTCGAAGAACGAATTCCGACTCTGTAAAAATTTGTTTTATAATCACAGAATACGGGTAAACTTTTTTAACATTCCTTACTAATCGATAGTATTTCATTCGTTCTCGTCGGTTCCTGAAGGTTCTCGGAGGATAAATAATTACCGGACTTATATGCACACTGTATATAGTATCTCCTTCGGAATTTATTTTCATTTCCAATATTCCGCCGCCCTCTTTTTCAATTTTATCCAAAAGCTCAACAGCATTAATTTGTTTTTGAGAAAAAAGATGAAAATTCAGTAACAGAAATAATATTGAAATAAAATAACGCATTTTATCTTTAACGAAAATTAAAATGATAAAATTACATCAATTTTAATTTTAGGAGTAGTAATAAAGATATTTTTTATAAAATCTTTAAAATATTATATCATTTTTTATATCTGCAAGAATGCCGGTCTGTTTTTTAAGATAAGAAACATATTCCATATCATGCACTAAAATATGTTTAATAAGCCATCCCTTCAAAAAATCAAGAATCTTATAACCTTGGGTTAGTCGTGTTGAAGTAACATCAAATAAATTATCGGAAATCATTTTTGTAAATATTTGATGAGTTTTAAGATGATCAGCTTCTTGAGGATAATTATATTTTTTAAATAACTTTTCTTCAGTAGAAAAATGATTTATTGTAAATATTTTCAACTCCATTAATAGTTCATTAACTAAAGAACCGTCTTTTTCAATTATTACATTTTTATGTAATTTGTTTATAATATCAAACAGTTCTTTATGTTGTTTATCTATTTTTTCTATCCCTGTTTCATATTTTTTGTCCCAATTTATATACATATGATAGTTTTTGTTTACTGCATTGTTTTACATTAATTTTACAAAAATATAATAATATGTTATAAAACACAACAAATTAAAGTCAAAAAAAGTATGTTTTGCTGAAATTTAATGAAGTTTTGCTAATTTTGAAAACCATTTTTAATTAACAAATATTATTATGTACGGAAAAATAAAAGATTATCTCACTAATGAATTACAGTCAATAAAAGATGCAGGCTTGTATAAAGACGAACGCATTATTACAACACCGCAAGGTGCCGAAATTTCTCTTACAACAGGAGAAACTGTAATTAACTTTTGTGCCAACAATTATTTGGGTTTATCATCTCATCCGAAAGTAATTGCTGCTGCCAAAAAAGTTTTGGATACACATGGTTACGGTATGTCATCTGTTCGATTTATTTGCGGCACACAAGACATTCATAAAGAATTAGAACATAAAATTGCCGATTTTTTCGGTACCGAAGACACCATTTTATACGCCGCAGCTTTTGATGCTAACGGAGGCGTATTTGAACCGTTATTCAGCCAAGAAGATGCCATTATTTCCGATGAATTAAATCATGCTTCCATCATCGACGGAGTGCGACTGTGTAAGGCTGCAAGATACCGATATCAGCACAGTAATATGGAAGATTTAGAAAATCAGTTAAAAATTGCTCAAGCACAACGATACAGAATTATTGTAACCGACGGAGTTTTTTCTATGGACGGAGATATTGCCAAGTTAGATAAAATATGTGATTTAGCCGAAAAATATGATGCACTTGTGATGGTTGATGACAGCCATGCTTCCGGATTTATCGGAAAAACAGGCAGAGGAACTCACGAATATAATAATGTTATGAATAGGGTTGACATTATTACAAGTACTCTCGGAAAAGCCCTCGGCGGTGCTATGGGAGGTTTCACAACCGGGAAAAAAGAAATTATAGAAATGCTTCGCCAGCGATCCAGACCTTATTTGTTCTCGAATTCATTATCTCCGGTTATTGTCGGTGCCGCCTCGGAAGTTTTTAATGTTTTAACGGAATCAACTGAGTTAAGAGATAAAGTTATCGGCAATGCCGAATATTTCAGAGATAAAATGATGCAGGCAGGTTTTGTTATTAAACCGTCTGACTCTGCCATCGTTGCTTTAATGCTTTTCAATGCTAAATTATCTCAGGATTTTGCCTCAAAATTATTAAATGAAGGTATTTATGTAATCGGTTTTTATTATCCGGTTGTTGCAAAAGGTCAGGCAAGAATAAGAATTCAACTGTCGGCAGCTCACGAACAGGAACATTTGGATAAAGCTGTTAATGCCTTTATAAAAATAGGGAAAGAATTTAAGATTCTCGGAAAAACCAAAGAAGAAATTATTGAAATGTACGGAGAGTAATTCTGTATTTTTCGGAAATATAAATCTGCCTGTTTTTAAATTGGCAGATTTTTTATGTTTAATATATTGATTTTTCGTATCTTGTGTGCTGAAAATTTTTTATACCGGAATATATGGAAGAAACTCTGAAAAAGAACTTAAAGACAGCTGAAATTGAAAATGACGAAAAAAATATCTTGAAATTTCTGAAATTATCAGTTAATTTTTATGAGAAAAATCAAAACTTTAAAAAGGCTCTGTATTTGTTCAAACAGTTGCATAACTTTGAACTTGCAATAAGGAACAAAGAGCTTGAAGAAAAAAAGAAAGATCTTTTAGACAGCATAAGATATGCTTATCGTATCCAAACTGCTCTGGCACCACCTCAGTATCTTGTCGATAAACTTCTTCCGGAACATTTTATTTTATATCTTCCTAAAGATGTCGTCAGCGGCGATTTTTATTATGTTTCTGAATTTAAAGATAAAATTTTGTTTGCTGCCGTTGATTGTACCGGACACGGAGTTCCCGGAGCACTTATGTCCGTAATCGGATTTAACGGATTTGTTCAAGCTGTTCAGGCAGAAAATGTTAATACTCCTGCCGAACTGTTATCCTTCCTTGATGAATACGTCAATGATGTTTTGAGACAAACACACGATGAGAGCGGTGTAAAAGACAGTATGGATTTAGCGGTATGTACCGTAGATTTTCAGAAAAAAGAAGTTATGTATGCCGGAGCATATAATCCTTTGTATTATGTGAAAAGGGGAGAATTTTTTGAGATAAAAGCTGATAAATTACCGATAGGCGTTAATGTTGACGGAGTGGTTGATATTTATACCAATCATATCGTGCAACTTACAGGCGGAGACAGCGTATACATATTTTCCGACGGTTATGCCGATCAATTCGGAGGTCCGAGGAATAAAAAATTTAAGTACCGTCAATTAAAAGAACTGATTATGTCTGTTCAGCATAAATCAATGAAAGAACAAGGAGAAATTTTTAAAAAAACACTTATTGAATGGCAAGGTGATGAAGAGCAAATTGATGATATTTTAGTGATGGGTATCCGGCTCTGACTTTTATAGTGTCTAACTGCCTTAAATATTTCATTCTTAATTCGGGCCTGCTGAAAAACGCTAAATATATTGTAATTCAACACTTTATACTTGTATTTCTGTGATAAAGTGCAAGGTTTTTGAATGAAATATCTTGAAATCCTTGCACTTTTTTTGATAAAACTATCAAATTTTTGCTGCTCAGCTGCACATCTCTTTTGTATTTTGCTCAATTTGAAGTATTTATATACATCTGCATCTCACAAAATCCAAAACAGACGCACATCTGAGCTTTTCAGTATTCTAT
>JAJRUH010000046.1 GCA_024277895.1 Bacteroidota bacterium
GTTAATCGGCTTATTGTATGAGAGCTGGTTCTATAATTCATACAGTAAAAGTAAAAAATTTATAGAAACTAAAGTAACTGCAATGGAATTGCAGAGTTTTAACTTAATAATTGAAAATAAACTTTCTTCATATTTACTGTTTTAATTACGTGTAATTTAATTTTTTATAAATTTTGAAACGGTTGTTTGTCCGTAGGTATCGGTTGTTGTAATAAAATAAAAACCGGATTTTAAATCGGAAATATTAATATTGATATTTGTTTGGTCAACATTGTTTTTATTTAAAAGCGTTTGCCCTAAACAATTATTAATTGAATATTTATTTATTTGATTTGAACTTTGTATATTGAAAATATCCTGAACAGGACTCGGAAAAATTTTGATTTTTAACGTGTTGTTTGAAACCAAGTTGTTTACAGTCGAAGTGCAATTGTTATTCCACACACATTCAACCCATCCCGGATGATCAATGTAAGGATTTCGGTTGCCCTGAATATCATAAACAGCATTATTCCTGTCAATTTCTTTTTGGCTTACGGGATCGTTCGTACTCCATTTAATAAGCAGATTCAAAGCCCAAGTTGTAAAACATTTGTCAGAACTTCCGTCTAACATATCCGAACCCGGCCAAGATGAAATGACACTTTCATAAGTTGTAGCCATATAAAAATAAGAACGAGCAAAATCTCCTTTATATTCATCAATAGGTTCGAAAACGGTTCCTGTATAACCGGAAAAAGAGCAAGGTCCTAACTTACTTCCGTTTGATGAAGTATAAGTAGGAGAATTTGTTTCGCCGTAAGGATAGTTAGATCTGACACTATTGACTTTTTTATCGGTAGGATATATGTGAAATAAATCTCTGTACATTGGAGAGACCTCTCCTCCAAACCAATTTTTAGGGAAAGAATGTTCTCTGTTATAAAATTCACATTCTGAGGTTCCTCCTGTGCCGGTATCTTGATCATCTCCGAATGTAAAATTGCAGTTTGAATACATATCCCAAACTTTTCCGTTGTCCCTGTCATCAGTTGTTTCAAAAGCAGTCCATAACCCGGAATATGAAGTAACATTCGGATTTTTAATAATGTTATAAAGTTGTGTCTTTAAAGTATATCCGGTTCCGGTAGCACTGTCGTAATATCCTGCAGGGATTTGAGCAAAAATTGTAGTTATTGCAAAAGCCGATATTAATAATAAGTAGATTTTTTTCATTTTTATTTAATTTTATTCAGATAAAAAAAGACGTATTATACTATAAATACGTCTTTTTTGTTAAAAAGTTTCAGTTATTAAAACTTATTTCTTTACAAATTTTGTAATGCTTGATGTTCCGTCAACATTTTCTATGCTTATTAAATAAACTCCTTTTGTTAAACCGGAAACTTCTAAAGAATAATTCTTTGAATTTACACTTTCAATATTCATAATTCTTTGTCCGATAACATTTGAAACAGAAATACTTCTGATGTTATTTTGACTTGTAACATTTAATTCGTTTATTGCAGGATTAGGGAAGATTCCGGCATTGTTTGATACAGTTTCAATATTACTGCTGCCTGTTCCGTTTACAACAACGTTGTTAAAAGTCCAGTTACCTGCAGTTCCGTCAACAGAAACAAATTTGAAGGCAATATAAACAGTTGCTTGATCATCAACGCCTAAACTTAAATCAGTAGTTGTAGCCCAATTATAATCTGTCGGATCAGTATCTAAAGTTAAACCCGTAATTTGAGTCCATGTTGCAGAAGAAAAACTTGCACTGTCACCTGTAAAATCGGTAGAAACATAAAGTTCTAAATCCTGATATATCGTATATCTTTGTCTGTTGTCAAATGTTATTGTAACACCGGTATATCCTGTTGTAGAGAAAGCAGGGCTGATAACCCATTGTTCTGATGCCAAGTTATTTGTGCCGTCATAAGCACTTGCACTGAAATAGTAATCACCACTGTAGCTTGAAAGATGCCAAGAGTAAGGAACAGAAGCTGTCCAAGTAGGAGTTACCGTTGTCCAGTCGCTTGCATCTCCGTCTTGAAAATCATCACTGAAAATTTGAGCATTTACACCTAATGTCAAAATTACTGCTAAAATTAATAGTAAACCTTTTTTCATAATTATAAAATTTAAATGTTTGTAAAAAAAAATAATAGTATGCAAAGTTAAGAAAAAATAAATATAGTTAAAATAAAACATACTTTAATTTTATATTTTCTCAAAACCGCAAGTCTGTATCATATTGACAGTCATCATACAGATATGTATTTAACTATTTGTTTGATAATATATTAATACAATTACTTGCTGATTTAATTCTTTTCTTTAATCAAAAATAAATAAGTCGGGAAATGGTCGCTGTATCCGTTTTGAAAGCGGTCGAATGCAAAAGTTCTTTTAGGATATACTTTATATTTTCCCTCTTGCTGAATCATGAATTTTTTTCTGCAAATGCCGGCTTTCCAAAATACAAAACTTGTTCGGTCTTTTGATAACAGAGCTTGTGAAATCATTAATTGATCAAAGAAACTCCATGCATCTCTGTATGCTGTTGTTCCCACTCCGTTTTTATAAACTTTATAAAAAGGGCTGTATAAATCACCTTTTTTGAGTTTTTTGACAGAACCTTTTGATCGGAGATGTTTTACAACACTATTGTTATCAGGATTATCATTAAGGTCTCCCATTACAATAATTTTTGCGTTTTCATTCAAATTTAATATTGAATCGACCAAATAACGGCATAAATCACCGGCAGCATCTCTTTTAGGTTCGCTGGCTTTTTGTCCTCCGCCTCTTGAAGGCCAGTGATTTACAATTATATTTACGGTATCGTTACCGTCAAATGTTCCGGTAACGACAAGTTGTCCTCTTGTTCTGTCATGCGGATCAAATTTAAAATACAAATTATGGTAAGTGGTGTGAACAACCTTAAAAGAACTTTTCTTGTAAATCAAAGCAACATCAATACCTCTTTCATCAGGTGAATCATAATGAACAATACCGTAATTTGATTTTACCAGTTGCGGCTGACTAATTAAATCTTCTACTACATTTCTGTTTTCTACTTCAGAAATTCCGAGAATATCCGGTCCTCCTTTTACGTACTCATCTCCTATTTGCGAAATAACTTCAGCCATATTGTGAAGTTTTTTGTGGTAACGTTCGCTTGTCCAAACTTTATTTCCGGAAGGTAAAAATTCATAATCGTAAGTGTCCGGCGAATCTATTGTATCAAACAGATTTTCAAGATTATAAAAACCGACACATCGAATTTGATATTGTTTTTTTTGTGCATTAATATTAAAAGTCAAAGCTGATATTATAAATAAAATTAATGCAAATTTTAAGACAAAAGTTTTATTAAACATATTATTGAAATTAGTTTTTATATAAATTGTGTTATCTTTGCTGTCCTTTTTTATAAAAGATTTCAAAATTAAAATAAAAATTTAAATTAAAAGCGTAAGTTATGAGAAAATTATTTTTAATGCTTTCGATGTTTCTTTTTGCATCCTTTATTGTGCAAGCACAAAGTGATATTTCGGGAGTAGTAAAAGATAAAGCTACAGGACAGACTTTATCGGGTGTTTTTGTTGTTTTACAAGGCACAAATTTTAATACAAAATCTGACAGTAACGGAAAATATATTTTAAAAGACGTTCCGACAGGAAAATATATTCTTACAATAAGTGCTGAAAATTATGAGACAGTCGAGAGAAAAATTGAAGTCGGTTCAGAGACTTTAAATATCGGAGAAATTTTATTAAATACAATATCTGAGGATAATACCGGAGAAGATGTGATTGTAGAATTATCCAATGACGAACTTAGTGCGGGAGATGATGATTTACAAACTAATGTTTCGGGTGTTTTACATGGTTCAAAAGATATTTTCTTAAATACAGCAGGTTTTACGTTTGGTCCTATGCGATTCAGAGTAAGAGGTTACGATAATAAATATTCCGATTTATTTATGAATGGTATTCAGACTAATGATATGGAATCCGGACGTGCTGTATGGGCATACTGGGGCGGATTAAATGATGCCGTCAGAAATAATGAAACTTATAAAGGTATTACCGAAACGGATTTTGCTTTCGGAGGTATCGGAGGCGTAACAGGTATTGATACCAGGGCATCTCGAATAAGAACAGGCACAAAACTGACTTATTCCTATACTAACAGAAGTTATAATCACAGAGCAATGTTTTTATATTCTACCGGAATGATGAAAAACGGTTGGGCTCTTGCAGTTTCCGGTTCAAAAAGATATGCTGCAGAAGGTTATACCGAAGGAACTTTTTATGATGCGTACTCATATTTTGTTTCGGCAGAGAAAAAAATTAATGATAAACACAGCTTGGGTTTGGTTGTTTTCGGAGCTCCTTCGTTACGAGGCGGAAGAAGTGCCACCACACAAGAGGTTTATGATTTAACAAGTATTCGTTACAATCCGAATTGGGGTTGGCAAGACGGAAAAAAACGTAATGCAAAAGTAACCGACTCGCACACTCCTATGGCTATTTTTACGCATTATTGGACTATTGACAATTCAAGTAATTTAAAAACTTCTTTAGCTTATTCCGTAGGAAAATATAACAAAACATCTTTAAATTGGTATAATGCAGCTGACCCGAGACCTGACTATTACCGTTATTTACCTAATAATATCACAGATTCGGTTGCTGCTGAAATAAGAGCAGATGAATTCAGAAACGGAGAAAGACAAATTGATTGGGATGCCATGTATCAAACTAATTACACAAATATTGATACTATTTTTAATGCCGACGGAATTTCCGGAAATACATTAATAGGAAAACGTTCGGAATACATTGTTGAAAACAGAATGAATGAAAACAATCAATTCTGGTTTAATTCTGTTTATAATAAAATATTAAATGATAATTTGACTATTACAGCCGGAATTCAACACAGAAGATATAAAGCAAGACATTATAAAACTTTAGCTGACTTACTCGGCGGAGATTTTGTAGTTGATATTGATAAATATGCCGAACGTGATTTATCCGGTGAAGGTGTTGCTGATAACGACATCCGACATCCGAACCATATTGTTGACAGTATAGGAGAAGTTTTCGGGAACGATTACTATGCTAATGTGAATAAAACACAATTATGGGCAAATGCCGGGTATAATTTGGGTAAAGTTGACGTTTATTTCGGTTTGGAAGGTTCAAATACTAACTTTTGGAGAACAGGAAATATGCAAAACGGTAAATTTCCGGATAATTCGCTCGGTAATTCGGAAAAATTACATTTTTATAATTACGGAATAAAAGCCGGTGCAACTTATAAACTTACAGGAATGCACTTTTTTCATATTGACGGAGCAAACATAACTCAAGCACCCGATTTCAGGAACTCTTTTGTTTCGGTAAGAACCAGAAACCAAATTGTTGACGGATTAGAAAATGAGCACATTTTATCTGTTCAAGGCGGATATATTTTGCAGTCGAACAAATTAAAAGCAACTGTTGATTTGTTTTACACAGAATTTAAAAATCAAACGGAAGTAAGAAGTTTCTATTTTGACGGTTATAATAACTTCGTAAATTTTGTTATGACAGGTATTAATAAAACACATCAGGGAATTGAAATAGGAGCAGAATATACAATCTCTCCGGGTTTGTCCGTTTACGGTGTCGGAAATCTGGGTTATTATCGTTGGACTTCCCGACCGACTTTCAGTGCATATGTTGATAACAGTGCCGAAGTTCAAATAAATAAAGAAACGGTTTATGTTGATGGGTTTTTAGTCAGCGGAACACCTCAAACAGCATTTTCCGGAGGAGTAAAATATTGGGCACCAAAACATTGGTGGGTTGGTGTAAGTGCAAATTATTTGGATGATGATTTTTTAGCTTTCAGTGCATTAACCCGAACAATCAATGCCGTAAAATACAGCGACCATTCAGCACCGGAATTCGAAAAACTTATTGACCAAAAAAAATTACCGAGTTTTTATACTCTTAATGCTTTTGCCGGAAAATCATTCCGATTTCAGTATAAATACCATCTGAATATCAGCTTAAATGTTACTAATATCTTAAATAATCAATCAATTATTACCGGAGGTTATGAACAAGCTCGAATTGATGCCACATTTGAAAATGTTGATAAATTTCAACCGAAATATTATTATTACAGCGGATTGCAATATTATTTAAATGTCAGTTTCAGATTTTAATAACTAAAAAATTTATAAAATGAATAAAATATTAAAAATAAATATCATCACCGGTCTTGTAATTCTGTTTTTCTTCAATTCCTGTGTCAAAGAAAAATTTGACCAAACGCCGGAATATGTTACAAATCTTGTCGCTAATACTACAATAAAAGATTTAAAAAGCCTGTATATAAATTCTGCAGTTTTAATAGATACAAATATTGTAATAAAAGGTATTGTCGTATCAAACGATAAATACGGAAATTTTTACAAAGAACTATTTATTGAAGATGAAACCGGAGCTGTTTCAATAAGACTTGACAACAGTTATTTGTATGAACATTATCCTGTGGGTAAATTGGTTTATGTAAAATGTGAAGGACTGTATCTCGGAACCTATAATAATGTATATCAATTAGGATTAGGGGCAAATGTTGACAGAATTAATGACGGTTTAATTGAAGATTATCTGGATATTTCGGCAGGCGGCACTCCGGTTGTGCCCAAAACCATATCACTTGCAGACCTTACGGGAAGCAATGCTGACAGTTTAATCGGCTCTTTTATTAAAATCGAAAATGTTCAGTTTGTTGATACAGGTTTAACATATTCTGTAAATACTTCCTCATATACTACACGCAACATTCAAGATTGTTCCGGTAATAATGTTGTTTTAAGCACAAGCAAATTTGCTGATTTCAAAAATGATTACTTGCCGAAAGGGAACGGAACGATTAAAGCTGTTCTGAGCAAATTTAATAATGATTATCAACTGAGAATAAATTCAGCAGACGATGTTAATTTTACAGGAAATCGTTGCACAAAATAAATATTAATACAAAATTAAATGTTATGAATAAATATATAAAAATCATTTCAATATTCAGTATAAGTTTGATATTTTTATTATCGGCTTGTGTTAAAAATGACTTTACCGAACCCGAAAAAGCTGTTTATAATCCGAATATTAAAGCAACAACTACAATTCAGGAACTTAAAAATCTCTATACTAATGAGTTGACTTTAATAGATACAAATGTGATTATAAAGGGAACGGTTATCGCAAATGACAAATCAGGTAATATTTATAAATCCATTTTTATACAAGACAGCACCGCAGGAATTCAAATAAGTCTCGATGCATACAATTTATGTAACAAATATCATACAGGAGATTTAATATATGTAAAATGTAAGGGTTTGTATCTCGGTGAATACGGCGGGCAAATTCAACTCGGTGCTGACTATGAAGGATCTGTCGGAAGAATAGCCGAACCTGTAATTGATGATTATCTGATAAAATCCGACGGCGGAATTCCTATTAATCCGAAAACCATAAGTTTATCTGCTGTAAACGGTTCTTTAGTTAATGAATTAGTTCAACTGAAAAATGTTCAATTTAAAAGATACAGCGTAGGTGACACATACGGTGATATTGTTTTAAAAGAAGACAAAGATATTTATGTTGAAGATTGCAGCGGAAATTCAATGCTTGTAAGAACAAGCGGTTATGCTGACTTTGCAAGTGATATTGTACCTGAAGGAAACGGAAATATGACTGCTGTACTTACAAAATATAATTCTACATATCAGTTAATAATCAGAAATATACGTGAAGTAAATATGACTTCCGAAAGATGCGGTGCATTTTTTAACGAAGATTTTGAAGAATTTGTTCAAAATGATTTATTAGACAAATTCGGTTGGTATTCATACAGCGTTTCAGGTGCTGCTCAATATTGGAAAATAGGGAATTACAGCAATAATAACTATGCATCAATGACCGGTTGGGACGGTTCTTCATCAAATGTAAATGAAGATTGGTTAATTACACCTAAATTTAACTTTACCGGATTTTCTGATATTCAATTTTCGTTTGAGAATAAAAGTAATTACAGCGGACCGAATATTCAGGTATTTATTTCAACTGATTATGACGGAACAGGCAATCCTAATAATTTTACTTGGACTGAATTAACCGGACTTAATTTATCGCCCGGAAGTTACCAACCGGTAACAGCAACAAAAGATTTATCAAGTTATGCAAATAACCCTTCTGTTTATATAGGTTTTAAATATTTATCAGATACATCCTCAAAAACCTGGGAAATTGATAATGTAAAGATAATTGCAAATTAAAAAGATTTTGCATAATAAATAAAAAACCGAAGCATTGCTTCGGTTTTTTATTTGTTTGTATTTCTGATATGAATAATTTCGGCTGCAATACTCACGGCAATTTCCGGAGGAGTTTCGCTTTTTATCGAAACACCTATCGGAGCAGAAACTTTTCTCAGTTGTTCTTCCGAAATTCCTTGTTTTTTTAAATCATCAAAAATTCCTTTAACTTTATTTTTGCTGCCCATCATTCCGAGGTAGGCAACATCTTTATCTATAAGTTTTGAAAGTATTTTTTTGTCGTGTGCATGGCTGAAACTTGCAATTACGACATATATATTTTTTCCCTCCGGAATATGCTTGTCAATTTCGTTATAATTTACAATATGTTGTTCTTTCGCAAATTCGTTTTCCTTCAGAGTATCAAGTTCGGGTCTGTTATCATAAATTTTAACATAATATCCGAGCATTTTCATTTGTTTCGACAGAGCCAAGCCCACATGACCTCCGCCGATTATGCAAACAATGTGTTTATAACCTACAATTTCCTTGTAAATGCCGTTTTTATATTCGTATTGTGAAGAAATTGTTGCTCCGCTTCTTGAACGAAATTCGGTAGTGCTTAATTTTATCGTAATTTCATTTTTAATTATCGCATGTCCGGCAATTTCATTAATATTATCAATATGAATATCATACAAAGGATATAAAAGAACTTTATTTTCTCCCGAACAAATCATGCCCGAAGCGTACATTTCGTCATCAGTGCGATGAACTTGTTCATGCAACTCGGGTTCTGTAATATTTTCGTCCAACATTTTTTGTGCTCTGGCACTTAAAGTATATTCCGTGGCTCCTCCGCCTATAGAACCGATTTTTTTTCCGTCTTCGGTAACAAACATTTTAAACCCCTGTCTTCCCGGACTGCTGCCTTTGTTTTCTACGACAACAAGCAATACTACTCTCTCTTTTTGTCTTAAATATGCCGATATTTTGTTCCAAATTTCCATACTTTTGTTTTTAATCATTTAATTTCAATATCTCAACCTTTCAATCTTCTTAATTACACTTTAAATCTGACTCTGAATATTCCTTCATTAAAATTTGTCGTAGTTATCCTGAAATTTGCAAGTTCACTTGTATTTTTTACGTGTTGACCTATACAAGGACAATCGTCATAATCCCCGATGCTTATAATTCTTACTTTAGGATTTTGCTCTTTAGTTATACGTTTGAGGTTGAATATTTTGTTTGCTTCGTCAAAATCCAAAATTTTTTCGGTAATATCATAATTATTTGAAATTACGTCTTTTATTTTTTGTTCTAATAATTTTATTTCTTCCTCTGTCGGCTCTTTATCCAATTTGAAATCACACTTTGATTTTTTCCGTTCGATATGGCAATTTTCCGAACGCTCGCAACCGAACATATTAACCATTGTTCTGTTTAAAATATGCTCTGCGGTGTGCATCGGTGCGTAATAATTTTTCTTTTCACTCATTTTATTTAATATAATTTGATGCAAATAAACAAAATATTGACTGATAACTAAAAAAATAAAGAATATGTTTTATTTTTATATCTTCTAAATATAACTCATAATTAAAAAAATATGTTTAAAGAAAATTTATTAAAAGATAAAACAATTATTGTAACAGGCGGCGGAACAGGGCTTGGAAAGTCAATGAGCACAAAGTTTTCGGAACTCGGAGCAAACGTTGTAATAACAAGCCGGAAGCAAGAAATTATAGATAAAACCGCCAAAGAAATATCCGAAAAAACAGGAAATCCGGTTCTTGCGGTTAAAGCCGACGTAAGAAAACCGTTTGAAAACGAGAATGTATTAAATACAGCTAAAGAAAAATTCGGGAAAGTTGATATTTTATTGAATAATGCAGCCGGAAATTTTATCAGTCCCACAGAGCGATTAAGCTATAAAGCATTTGATACCATAGTTGATATTGTTTTAAAAGGCACTTATAATTTTACTTTGGCAGCGGGAAAGTATTGGATTGAAAATAAAATTCCGGGAATTGTTTTGAATATTGTAACTACTTATGCTTCCGTAGGTTCCGGTTATGTTGTTCCGTCGGCAATTTCCAAAGCCGGTGTTTTAAATTTAACTCGCTCATTAGCAACGGAATGGGGAAAATATAATATCAGGTTAAATGCAATAGCACCGGGACCTTTTCCTACAAAAGGAGCTTGGGACAGATTATTTCCGGGTGCCGGGTTTGAAGAAAAACTGATAAATAAAATTCCGCTTAAAAGAGTGGGAGAACATTCAGAATTAGCAAATCTTGCCGCTTATTTGGTCTCTGATTTTTCAGGATATATTACCGGCGAAGTTGTAACAATTGACGGCGGCGAATGGCTTGCAGGTGCGGGAGAATTTAATTGGTTGGATGAAATAAAACCGGAACAATGGGATGAAATCAGTAAATCAATTAAACAGAAAAATAAAAAATAATAAAAAAGGGTGAAAATAAATTATTTTCACCCTTTTTTCTGTACTTCTAATAATATTTAGGGCTTGCTGAAAAGCTCAGATGTGCGTCTATTTTGGATTTTGTGAGATATAGATGTATATAAATACTTCAAATTGAACAAAATACAAAAGAGATGTGCAGCTGAGCAGCAAAAATTTGGTAGTTTTATCAAAAAAAGTGCAAGGGTTTCAAAATGTTTCATTCAAAAACCTTGCACTTTATCTCAAAAATACAAGCATAAAGTATTGAATTACACCATATTTAGCGTTTTTCAGCAAGTCCTATTTATAAAAAATTATTCTGTTCCGAAAGCTTAATAAAACTTATTTCTTAAGTTCTGTTTTCCTTTCATATTTTCTTATAAGCCAAGCAATTAAAAAATAACTTGCGGCTATTAAAACAGGCCAGCTTATTAAACTGATTATTTCTTTTGTGTACATAATTCTTCTTTTTAAAATTAATAAGAATGACTGTCGGAGTTTATTTCTTCCGACGTAATTTTCTTTTTATCCATAGCCCTCCAAGCATAAATGATATATGCCAAAACAAAAGGTATCATCAATGAAACATAGCTCATTGCCGTCAAAGTAAAATGACTTGACGAACTGTTTGCAATTGTCAAAGAACTTTGCAAATCAAATGTTGAAGGGTAAAAAGAGGTGTTATTGTATCCTGCATTCAGCAATAAAGCCAATACCGTTAATACAGTACCGATTCCCGTAAACCATATTCCGGTATCTTTATTTTTAAAAATTGAGACAAACAAACCCCAAAGCACTCCGATAACTCCTGTTAACAGCATAATAAGAACAACCGGCATTTCCAAAAAGTTATGCAAATATTTACTCGGTTCTCTGTAAATTTCCTGAGTATCAGGATTTATTGCAAATCCGTCAATAAACATTAATCGTATCAGCCAGAATAAAAAGAATACCAAAAATACTGCGGCATTTCTTTTCAAACATTTTTTAGTTCGCTCAATAATTTCTTTATTATCAATATTTCTTTGAAAATAAAGCAATGCCAAAACTCTTGATAAAAAGAATATTGCTAATCCCAAAGCCAAATTTTGCAGAAATGCAAGATGTGCCGTTGTCCATATTGCTTCCAAACCGTGCCAAGGTGTTTCCCAGGCTGAAATAATAGGCATTTTATCGGATGTTAAGTCTAATATATTCATTTTATTAACAGAAAACATTGAGCCGGTAAAAAAAGTTGATACCGCAACACCGAGAAATACCGTAGCTATTAATCCGTTAATAAACAAAAAGACATCATAGGTTTTTTCACCGAGAAAATTGTTCGGTTTTCTTCTGTATTCATAATAAACAGCTTGTAAAATAAATGCAAAAAGTATAATCATCCACACCCAATATGCACCTCCGAAGCTGGTTGAATAAAACAGAGGAAACGAAGCAAATGCCGATCCCCCGAATGTTACCAAAGTAGTAAAAGTAAATTCCCATTTTCTGCCGAGAGAATTAACAATAATGTTACGCTCGTCAGCAGTTTTTCCCAATTTATAAATTAAAGTTTGTCCGCCTTGAACAAACAACAAGAATACCAGCAAAGCTCCTAACAAAGAGACAATAAACCACCAGTATTCCTGTAAAGCCGTATGTGATAAAGTTTCAAACATTATTTGGTTCCTCCTGTATTTTCGTTATTATCTGAAATATTTGCTTTTTTAATTTGCGTAAGCATAATTTTAATTTCCGCAATTAATAAAGCCGTAAACACCGCTGAGAACAAAAAGAAAGTAATTTGAACATTGCTTTGGTCGATTTGCGAAACAGCGGCAATATTAGGCATCAAATCCTGAATAACCCAAGGTTGACGACCGACTTCGGCAACAATCCAACCTGCTTCCTGTGCAATATAAGCCAAAGGAATAGTCCAAACGGCAAGCCAAAGCAACCATTTTTTATTCCGGAACTTATTTTTGTATGCATACATATAAATTAAGAAAAACAGCAGTAAAAAATAAAAACCCAAGCCAACCATAGTATGAAAAGCATAAAAACTCATTTTAACATTCGGAACAAGCAAATGCGGGTCTTTCCCGAAATAATAACCGTAACCGAAATATTGAAAATTTTCTTTAAATGTTTTTAAAGAAGTTTCGGCAAGTGCCGTATTTTTTTCTTTTTTTGCATTTTTATATGCTGCAAGTGCATCAATGGCTTTTTTGCCTTTTTCTATTTTTTCCCGGTAAGATATAATTCCCTCTTCTTTATTTCCGTGTACCAAATCTTTAATCCCCGGCACAAATGCATTTGCATCTGAAAAAGCCATATACGATAAAGCATCAGGAATTACAAACTCGAATGCAAATTTTTGCTCATTCGGATTGTTTTTGTCTTTTTCATTTCCGAAAAATCCTATTGCCACCAAAGGAGCTTTTCGTTGTCCCTGATACAATCCTTCCATTGCCGCAAGTTTCATCGGCTGATGTTTTGCAACTTCTTTTGCAGAACCGTCTCCGGTAAAAATTGCATATACAATTGCCAAAAATCCGAATACGGAAGCAACAATCATACTTTTTTTAGACAAACTCGTATTCCTGTTTTTCAATAAAAACCAAGCACTGATACCTATAACAAAAATAGCGGCAAGCACATAAGCAGAACTTATGGTATGTAAAAATTTATTAACCGACACAGGATTAAATAAAACATCCCAAAAACTGTTCATTTCGTTTCTTACCGTGTCCGGATTAAATTGCATACCGACGGGATTTTGCATCCATCCGTTTGCCGCCAAAATCCATAATCCGGAAAGATTTGAACCTATTGCAACCAGCCACGAAGATAATAAATGAGCTTTCTTGCTTACTTTCTCCCAACCGAAAAACATTATAGCAATAAAGGTCGATTCCATAAAAAACGCCATAATACCCTCAATAGCTAAGGGTGCACCGAAAATATCGCCTACAAACCACGAATAATTCGACCAATTTGTTCCGAATTGAAATTCCAGAATAATGCCGGTTGCCACACCTATTGCAAAATTGATTCCGAACAATTTCATCCAAAACTTTGTTATCCGTTTCCATTCAAGATTTCCCGTTTTCACGTAAATTGTCTCCATTATTGCTATAATAAACGACAACCCGAGTGTCAACGGAACAAAAATCCAATGATATAATGCAGTTAATGCAAACTGCGCGCGAGACCAATCTACAAGTCCCCAATCAATGTGTTCCATAATTTATTTTTTAATGTTTAATAATTGTTTTGATACATATTCGCTTTTTTCTTTATCTGTTTTACCCTTTGTACTTAAAAAATCCTGAAAGAAGAAAATTTTAAGAACGGCAAACATAATTATCAATTTAATAATTATTATCGTCCAAACACGTCGCCCGTATTTGGGCATATCTCTGAAACCTTCAATATAAAAACGCCAAATATTTTTTAATAATTTCAGCATTTTTTCTAATTTTTAAAAATAAAATAAACGGCAAGAACCAAAAATACAAAACCTATTAAATGATTGTAAGAAAAACTTTGATTTTTAAAAACAATTAATGAAAAAATCGTAAAAACCGTAAGCGTAATAACTTCCTGAATTACTTTTAACTGCATTAATGAAAAAGGACCTCCGTTTTCTTTAAAACCGATTCTGTTGGCAGGTACCTGAAAAATATATTCAAACAGTGCAATTCCCCAGCTGATTAATATAATTGAAATTAATCCCAATTTACTGAACTTAGTCCATTCCGAAAATTTCAAATGCCCGTACCACGCCAAGGTCATAAAAGTATTTGAAACAATCAGCAATACGATTGTTAATAATGCCTTCATTTTTTATATAGTTTTCACCGTTTCGTATGCCGTTCGTATTGCATCTTGTGCTTTTGCGGGTTTTACGGCATCGCCTATAATATGATATTTTATTTTTCCTTCGAGTTCGCCGGCTAACTTATTTACGCTTCGCATACCTGCCGTTACTACAATATGGTCAATGTTGTTTAATGTAATTTTGTTTTCTCCTTTAATTATAACCGTCTCTCCGTTGTCTTTAACTTCCGTAACTTTGTAATTCTTATAAATTTTAACGCCTTTTTTATTCAACTTCGCCAAAGTCATTTTTCTTTCAATCATTTCCATTCCCCGAGCAATTTCGTCAAGCATTTCAACAATTATAACTTCGTTATCGGCATCGGTTAATTTACTTGCAAGCTCAACACCGATTAATCCGCCGCCTATGATAACAATTTTTTTGCTTTTCGGCAAATTTTTATCCTCAAGAAATTCCGACCAGTAATATTTTTCGAGCCCTTTAACAGGAGGCGTAACAGGTTCTGCACCCGTCGCCAGAATAACCTCATCAAAAATCCCCGAAATCAATTCTTCTGCATTTACTTCTTTACCTTCAACCGGAATATTATTAATCTTAATTTCCTCAAAGTAATAATTTAATAATTTTTTCAAACTTTCTTTATGAGGCGGTAACCAAGCCAAATTAAACTGACCGCCGAGTTTGTTCTTTTCAAAAACAGTAACTTTATGCCCTTTTTTATGCAATCTTATTGCCGCTTCCATACCTGCCAATCCGCCGCCTGCAACAGCAATATTTTTCGGTTTATTCGTTTTTATTTCCGATATTAAATCAGGATTGTTAATTTCAGGATTTACCATACAACCCAACCCTTTTCCTGATTTTACGCCTCCCAAACAACCTTCGGCACAAGCCAAACACGGACGATATTCTTCTTTTACTTCTCCGATATATTTTCCGATAAAATCGGGGTCGGCAACCAATGCTCGTCCTACGGCAATATAGTTTCCTTCATATTCGGTTTTTATTTTATTTATATCTTCAAAAGTGTTTATTTGTCCGACAAAAATAACCGGAATATCAACTTCACTTTTTATTTTATATGCAAATTCCCGGGTTTTTCCTTTAGGAACAAACATATGCTGAAAATACCAAGGCGGTGTATTACAGACAGTTCCGGCAGATACGTGTAATGCCGTAATCCCCTTTCCTTTCAGAATTTCGGCATATTTAATCATTTCATTAATTTTTATTCCTTCAGGTGTCATTTCATCGGCGCTTATGCGAACAATAACGGGAATTTTAATTGCTTTTAAAACGGCATCAATTACCTGCAAAGGAAACCTTATACGATTTTCAAAATTTCCTCCGTAATCATCGGTGCGGTCGTTTACTTCCGGAGAAATAAATTGTGCAAGCAAATATCCGTGTCCGGATTGTAATTCAACATAATCGAAGCCGGCTTTTTCGACTCGTTTTGCTGTTTGAACAAACAATTCCGTAACATCCCGCATATCTTTTTCGTTCATTTTACGAGGAGGTTTTCCGCCTGTGGGACAAGCCCTGTCTGTTGAAGAAATAAAAACATTGCCGGGTATCATCGGGTTTGCCATACGCCCTGGATGATTAAGATGTGCTACTGCCTTTGTGCCGGTATTATGTAAAACATTGATAATTTTTTTCAGCCCTTCAATTTTATCGTCATTATCAATTCCGAGCTGTGTAGGAATTTCCCGCAAAGATAAATCGATAAACAAAGGTTCGAGAATTGCGGCACCGAGATATTTTCCGGTTCTTTTATAAAAATTTATGTGTTTTTCGTTCACGAAACCCGGTTTTTCTTTTTCGCAATATCCGAGTTTCAGCGGCGGCATTATAAAAGCGTTTTTTAAATTTAACATAATTCAAAATTTTTCAGATTTATATTACCACGTAAAAATAATAAACATAAGTTCATAAAGCAAATCAAAAAGAATATTTTATGCTGAAAATAATATTCCTGCCCGGCATCAAGTATCCGGTATCTTTTAAAGTTGACAAATGATCGATATATTTTTCGTTTAATATATTTTTAGCTGACAATTTAAAATTCAAGTTTTTATAAGAAAATCCGAGTGCGGAATTGAGAACAAAATAAGCCGGAGTTTCCGTTTCAAATTCGGAAAAATTATTTTGCTTAAAAGCGTAAATTCCGTTTACGGAAAAATAAGGTTTTGAAAATTTACTTAATTTTTTTACGGTAAATTTCATTTCCGAACGGATTTTATTTTGCGGAATAAACGGCAAATTGTCTCCGTTATTCTTGCGCGCAATTAAAGAAGAATAATTTGTATATAATTTTATAAAATGCACCGGCATATATTCAATTCCTCCTTCTATTCCTTTAATGGCGGCATCTGTTTGAGAATAGCGATAAATTAACATTCCGTTATCTGCAAATTCATTTGTTTTTTGAAGATAAATATAGTCTTTCAGTAAATTATAAAAAGCCGACATTTCAAAAATAAAATTTCCGGAATGGTAATGAAAACTTATATCCGGCTCGTAATTTTTTTGTGTTTTCAAACCGGAATTTCCGATTTCATAATAAATTCCGTGAGCTCCGTTTTGTGTAAGTTCGGCAATGTTCGGAGTTCTGTGTGCCGAAGCAAAATTTGTTCTGACTAATATTTTGTCGGAAATTTGATAATTAAGTCCTCCCGAAAAACTGAAATTTGAATAATATTTATCAACCGCCGGCTTAATACCGTCAATTTGCGTTAAAATATGCCTGAAATCGTATCGCATTCCGGACTGGAAATGTAAATTTTCGGTAAAATCGGCAGTGAGCAAAGAATAAACCGAAAAGTCAAAAACATCGGCATTCGGAATAATATGAGCCGGAGCATCTGAATTTTTATTTGTTTGATACATCCCCTGAACACCGCTGATTAATTCATATTTATCAGTAAATGAATAAGTTGATTTTAAATTATACCCAAAAGTATTTAATGTCATATCCACGGTTTTAAACTGAGGCATCAATTCGGAAGTAAATAATCTTCTGTTGTTTGACTGATATGAAAAATCGGCATCAACCATTGTTTTTCCCGCAAAAAATTTATTCTTAACCGCCAATACATTACTTGTTAAATCCTGAAACCACACTTTATTTTTCCTTAAATTATCATTCATAAGCGAAATTGCAGGCGGAACCGTCATTCCGAGTTTCATTTTTTGAATATCGTAATAAACATCAGTTTTTCCGAACTTATATGAAAACCCTATATTCGACTTTACGGAATATTGATTAAATCGAGAATTAGAAACCTGCACACCGTTTCCGTCAAAATAATCTTTTTGAGAGTTAAATCCTCCGCGTATTCCTGCGTGAATTCTTGTTCCCGCACCTTTTATTCCGAGATTTGAAACAAATCCTTGATTATTCCTGAAATACAGCATATTATAATCTCCGGAAACTGTATTTTGCAGAGCCGGTTTTTCCCTGACGGTATAAATTACGCCGCCTACGGCATCCGAACCGTAAAGCAAAGAAGCAGGTCCTTTAATAATCTCAACTCTGTCAACCCCGAATTCATCAACCATAAAAGGATGATCTTCCGAAAACTGAAAATTTTCAAGTTTGATACCGTTATCAACAAATAAGATATTCGTATTTGACAAACCTCTGATAACCGGCTTTTCAACACCGGGACTCTTTGAAATAATATCAATTCCCGGCTCAAAAGCCAATTTATCAATTAAATTTGAACTTAAATTATCCGAATTTTCGATTTTAACACTTTTAATTTCAACGGCATTTTCGTGTTGCAAAGAAAATCGGTCTGCCGACACAACAACCTCTTGTGTTTCAAATGTTTGAGAAATTAATTTTACTGTTATCGGATATTTTACCGTATCAGTTCGGATTTTAATAATTTGCGTTTCATACCCTATTAAATTTACAATCATATCAAAAGTTCCGCTTTGCAGATTTTCAATTTTAAATTTTCCGTTCTTATCCGAAGTCGAACCTTTATGAAGCTGCGGAAAATAAATAACCGCACCCGGTAAAGGAATACTTTTTTCATCATAAATACTTCCGTAAACGGTATTTTGCGAAAATCCTAATTTCCCGAAAAATAAAATCAATATTAAAATACTCATTAGCTTTTTCATCTTCATTTCATTTTAAATTATTTACGTTTTTAACGAATAAAAAGCACAAAAGTAACAAACATATGTTCATATGTTTAAAAAAAATTTAATTTTAAAAAAGAATATTTAATTTTACTTTTTTTAAAATGAATTTTTATGAAAAATACCGATACATACAGACATTTAAGAGGAGAATCTGTTTATCTTGACGATATACCCGAAATTTTCGGGACACTGCACGGAGTAGTTTTCGATTCTCCGGTTGCACACGGAAAAATAAAAAAAATCGACTTTTCGGAAGCCGAAAAACTGCCGGGTGTAGTAAAAATTCTTACATATAAAGATATTCCGGGCGAAAACCAAATAGGTGCCATTATACAAGATGAAGAACTGTTTGCCGAAAACGAAGTTCATTTTATCGGAGAGCCGATTGCCCTAATCGTTGCCGAGAGTAAACGCATTGCAAGAGATGCAAAAAAACTTGTTAAAATTGAAATAGAAGAACTTCCGGCAATTACGACACCCGAAGAAGCCAAAGAAAATGGAAGTTTTATTGCACCGCCTCGAACTTTTAAGCTCGGAAATTTAAAAGAAGGCGAAAAAAAATCAAAATACGTTTTTGAAGGAACGGCTGAAACAGGAGGACAAGAACATCTTTATCTTGAAACACAAGGTTCTTATGCAATACCGAAAGAAAACGGAAATATTTTACTCTACTCGTCAACACAAGGACCCACTGCCGTTCAGCAAATTACGTCAAGAGTTCTCGGAATACCGATGAATATGATTGAAGTTGACGTAAGACGCCTCGGCGGAGGTTTCGGAGGAAAAGAAGACCAAGCAACACCTTGGGCTGTTATGGTTGCTCTTGCCGCACATTTGCTTAACAAACCGGTAAAAATAACATTAAGCCGGCACGACGATTTACGAATGACAGGAAAAAGACATCCTTACAAAGCAAAATACAAAATCGGTCTTTCCGATGATTTAAAAATCCGGTTTTACGAAGTAGAATTTTTGCAAGACGGCGGAGCAGCAGCCGACCTGTCGCCGGCAATTACCGAAAGAACTCTGTTTCACGGAACAGGAAGTTATTATATTCCGAACACGGAAATTACGGTTTACAGTTGTAAAACAAATCTTCCGCCGAATACGGCTTTCAGAGGTTTCGGAGGTCCGCAGGGATTTTTTGCGATTGAAGCCGCCGTTCAACTTGCCGCCGACAAACTGGGAATTCCGGCTTGGCAAATTCAGGAAAAAAATTTGATAAAAGACGGAGATGAATTTCCTTACGGTCAAATTGCCGAAAATGCCGAAGCAATAAATTCACTGAAATCTGCCGACAAACATTTCAATATTGAAAGAAAATACGAAGAAATTCAAAAATTCAACAAAGAAAATACAAATTACAAAAAAGGAATGTCGGTAACGCCTCTTTGTTTCGGAATTTCATTTACGAATACCGGATTAAACCAAGCAAGAGCATTAGTTCATATCTATACCGACGGCAGCATAGGAATAAGCACCGGAGCAATAGAAATGGGACAAGGCGTAAACACCAAAATAAAACAAGTTGCTTCGCAAGTTTTCTCGGTTCCGGTAAGCCCCATAAAACTTGAAACCAGAAACACCACAAGAGTTGCCAACACCTCTCCCACCGCTGCAAGTTCGGGTGCCGACCTTAACGGAAAAGCCGTTGAAATTGCCGCAAATGCACTTTTGAAAAGATTAAAAGAAACTGCGGCGGAAATTCTGAATACCGATTTTAAGAACATTGAAATTAAAAACGAATTTGTTTATTTAAAAGATGAAAAAACAGAATTAAATTGGGATAAATTGGTTTCGGAAGCATATTGGAAACGGGTAAAACTTTCCGAAAAAGGACATTATGCCACACCCGAAATTCATTTCGACAAAACAAAAGAAAAAGGACATCCGTTTGCGTATCACGTTTACGGAACATCAATTACAACGACAAAAATTGATACGATAAGAGGCACTTACGAAATTGAAAGCGTTGATATTGTTCACGATTTCGGGAAAAGTATGAATATTTTTCTCGACAAAGGACAAATTGAAGGAGCTTTAATACAAGGTATAGGTTGGCTTACCATTGAAGAAATAAGACACAACGAAAAAGGGCAACTTTCGGCAAATGCACTTTCGACTTATAAAGTTCCGGATATTCATTCGGTTCCGAAAAATGTTAATATTGAAGAACTTGAAACAGAAAGCAGTAAACACGCAATTTTAAAATCGAAAGCCGTAGGCGAACCGCCGTTTATTTACGGAACGGGAAGTTTTTTTGCCGTTCAAAATGCAATAAAAGCATTTAACCCGAATTATAAGCCCGATTTTAAGGCACCGATGACACACGAAAAAGTTTTAATAAGTTTGTATCAGGAATAGTTACACTTTAATTAATATTTCAAACAATCGTTTATTTTCGAAATAAAAAATACTTTTGTAAAATAAAAAAACAATTAATAATGGACGAAAGCCCGTATCATAAGAAATTAAACTATTAATATTCTGTAAGGTAATTTTGCTTCCTTACAGAATTAAAATGTAAGGAGACAAAATTATGATTAAAATTTTCAAAACATTCGGCGGTTATAAAGAAATTAACGAACTGCAAAAAAATTGTTGGATAAATACTACCAATCCTACACAAGATGAAATACATAAATTAACATCTGATTTCGGATTACCGAATGATATTATTCTTGACATTTTGGACAAAGATGAAAGACCGCGTATCGAGTTTGATGATAATCAGACATTAATTATCTTAAGAATTCCCGTTGAAACAAAAAATGACGGAGTTCCATTTCACACGATACCTCTCGGCATTTTCATTACCGAAAATTTCATTCTGACACTTTGTTTACAGAATAATGAAGTTTTACCAATCGGACAACCGTCACCGTTCAGAGACCAATATGAACAAATAACCGATAATATTAATTTTATTTTACGATTATTCTTACGTTCCGGCAGTTTATATTTAAGGTATTTGAAACAAATAAATCAAATGACTGAATTAATTGAACAAGATCTTGAAAAATCAATTAAAAACAAAGAACTGAGTAAAATGCTGAAAATGGAAAAATGTTTAGTCTATTTTATTACTTCCGTAAAAGCAAATGAACTTGTACTGGCAAAACTTCGAAATTCAAAAAAAATAACTACCGAAATTAATGAAGAACTATGGGAAGATGCACTTATTGAAAATAAACAGGCACTTGAAACAAGTCAGATATATTCTGATATTCAAAGCGGAATGATGGATGCATTTGCTTCGGTTATTTCTAATAATTTGAATGTAGTAATGAAACAATTAACACTTATTTCAATTATTTTAATGATACCTACCTTAATCGCAAGTTTTTTAGGTATGAATATACCAAACTATATGGAAAATTCTTTATGGGCAATGCCTGCAATTATTGCAGGATCATTAATATTATCATTTTTAGGTGTAATTATTTTCAAAAAAAGACAATGGTTTTAATGATAATTAACTGTATTTTTTGTTAATTTGATAAATCATCAGGCGGAATTGTGTTAAAACTATACATTGATACTTAAAAATGATGATTTCGTAGTTTGTAAATTTTTTTATTTTAAGAATTTATATCTTTGAACTTGAAAATAAATATCAATTTTAATAAAATGAAACATTTTATTTTAACATTTGCAATTATTACGGGTATCATTTCTTTTTCAAATGCCCAACATTCTATTCCGGATACAATTCAAGCAAATATATTGAACGGAAAAATTAATTTTGACGGTGTTTTGGATGAACCGGTATGGCAATCGGCAAATTTTATTTCAAATTTTACGCAAAGAGAATTAAATTACGGTAAACCGGTAAGCGAAAAAACCGAAGTTGCCGTTATTTATACAAAAAATGCTTTATATTTCGGTGTTCGCTGCTATCAAAATCCTAAAACTATTACCGCTAAAAATATGGGTGTTGATTTTGACGTAGAATCAGATGATAACTTCCGAATTGTAATAAGCCCGTTTAACGATAACCGCAGCGGCTATTTTTTTGCAATAAACCCTAACGGTGCCAGAACCGATATTTTAATTGCCGGAAACGAAGACGGCAACAAAGATTGGAACGGTGTGTGGGATGCAAAAACAACAATAACGCAAGAAGGTTGGTTTGCCGAAATATATATTCCGTTCAGCACTTTACAATTCAAAAATGATAATAATTTTAACTGGGCAATAAATTTTCAACGAGATATTGTTTCAAAAAACGAACAAGCACTTTGGCAAGGTTGGACACGCGATAACTCAATTTTTGCCGTTGTTAATGCCGGAAAAATAACGGGATTAAAAAATATTTCTTATGCAAAGCGTTTTGAATTAAAACCTTATACTCTTGCCGGAATTCAATACAACAGAGATTTTGAAAATGACTATCCTCTTAAATTGGGTGCAGATTTAAACGTAAATATAACACCTTCTCTAAAATTGAATTTGACAAGTTTTACGGATTTTGCACAAGTTGAATCCGACAGAATTCCCGTAAATCTTTCTCGTTTCAGCGTATATTATCCCGAAAAACGTGCATTTTTTCTTGAAGGTTACAATAATTTTCAATTTTATCTCGGCGACAGAAATACGGTTTTCTACACCAGAACACTCGGAACGGAAAACTACCAAACCGTTCCGATTATAGGCTCTGTCCGTTTATTCGGTAAAGCCGGAAAAAACAATATAGGTTTTCTAAATTTGGAAGAAGGAAAAATTGACAGCATTTCTGCAACCAACAACACGGTTTTGAGATATAAATATGATATAGGAAAACAATCATATATCGGAGGAATTTTTACCAATAAAATTAATAATACAACTTCTAATCAGGTATTTGGGCTTGATGCATCTTACAGAACTTCCGATTTTTTAAACAATAAAAATCTGACATTAACAGCCGATGTTGCATTCAGCGGAGAAAATTTTAATCTGTCGGATAATGCAATGACATACAGACTTTTTGCCGACTATCCCAACGACCTTATCGATAACTATATGAGCATAGCGACGATGCAGGAAGGTTTTAATCCCGAACTCGGTTATATGCGACGAACAAATTACCGTTCATACAGTTGGTATTTCAGAATTACACCTCGCATTTTCACAAAATACGGCATTAAAAAAATGATATTCAAACCTTGGGGATTTACGGTTTATCAAACTTTAAGCACCGGCGAACTTGAAAGTTTATGGAACGAAACACGCCCGCTCGGTGCGGTTTTCAAATCGGGCGAACGTTTTGAAATAAATTTTAAACAATCATTTGACCGACTTGACGAAGGTTTTGAACTTACCGATGAAATAACTATTCCGGAAGGAAGATATTGGATGTTCAGAGACGAACTGCAATTTGAAACAAATCAAGCAAGGCGAGTTTGGATTGCTTTATTTTATAATTGGGGAGGATTCTATACCGGAAAAATAAAAACTTTTGAAGGTGAAGCAGGTTTTAATATCAGTAAACATTTTAATATAAACACAAGTTACACTTTTAACAAAGTTATTCTTCCTCAAGGAAACGTAAATACACACGAACTTGCAAGTTATATAAATTATGCCTTTAATACACGTTTAAACATTTCTTTTTTCGGACAATGGAACAGTTTGGAAAACGTAATGTTGTATAACTTCCGCCTGCATTGGATACCCAAAATAGGTTCTGATATTTATCTTGTTTACAACACAAACTACGATGAGCCGATAAAACAAGTTGAAATTTTAAAACCCGAAACAAGTGCCGGAATTTTAAAACTGGTTTGGCGATTTACGTTTTAAAATAACCGGTTCTTCAAAGTTCTGAAAACTTAAAATAATTTTCTTTATCACAAACTTTTAATAAAAATTACCTGAAAATATTTTGGTATTATTAAACATTATCTATTTTTGCAAACTCAAAATCGGTGATGAAGTTCACCCTAAACCGTTCCGGGTATCCTTCGGGCTGATAACTTCTGCTTTTATAAACTTTAAATTACAATTATGATTGTTTCATTAGCAGGATTAGTAATTGCCGGAATGTTAATTGCCTGGCTTTTCAAATTTCTTAAAGTTCCCGAATTAGTCGGCATTTTAATTCTCGGTATTGCATTAGGACCTTTTGCCCTTAATATGCTTGACCCGAGTTTAATAAATATTGCGGGACAACTCACTTCTGCCGCATTAATCGTCATTTTACTGCGTGCCGGTTTTGAATTATCAAAAGATACATTAAAAAAAGTCGGTCGTCCGGCGATATTATTGTCCATGGTTCCGGCTGCCTTTGAAGCAACGGCAATTATGTTTTTAGCCCATTATTTTTTAAGCTTTACCTTCCTCGAAGGTGCAATCCTCGGATCAGTTTTGGGTGCTGTATCTCCGGCAGTGGTTGTTCCGCTGATGATTAAATTTATTGACGAAAAACGCGGGACAAAAAAAGGAATTCCGACACTTGTTCTTGCAGGTTCTTCAATCGATGATGTTTTTGTTATTGTAATTTACAGTATTTTAATAGGTATTTACACCGGCGGGCACGTCAATGTTACTTGGGAACTTTTCAGTATTCCCATTTCAATTATTCTCGGTATTGCTGTCGGCTTAATTGTAGGTTTCGTATTATATCTTCTTTTTGACAAATTCAATCCGCGTGCAACAAAACGAATGCTCATTATTTTAGCAATTTCTGTTTTTTTGGTTCAGGCAGAACATTTACTTGATAATATTATTCCTTTTGCTTCACTGCTCGCAGTTATGTCTATAGGATTTATCATTTTAGAAAAACGCGGAAAATATGCACACGAATTATCCGGAAAACTTTCAAAACTGTGGATTTTGGCAGAAATAGTTTTGTTTACTATGGTCGGGTCTGAAGTAAATATTCACCTTGCATTAAAAATGGGTTTAATAGGCACATTGATTATATTTATTGCACTTATTTTCAGGAGTATAGGAACTTGGGTCAGTTTAATAGGAACAAATTTTACAAAAAAAGAAAAACTGTTTATTATTATATCATACATCCCGAAAGCAACTGTTCAGGCAGCCATTGGCGGTGCTCCGCTTGCAGCAATGCAGGCTGCCGGTATGACAACGCTGCCGGGTGAACAAATATTAGCAATGGCAGTATTAAGTATTTTATTGACTGCCCCGCTCGGTGCATGGGGAATAACCGTTTACGGAAAAAAAATTTTGGAAATTGAGAAATAGAATTTTGCTGTTTTACGGTCAAGACAGATGCTCAAAAGTTTTTGATAAAACTACCGAAATTTAGATTTGTAATTTTTCTTTCAGAAACTTTGCCGTATAGGATTTTTTGCATTTTGTTAATTCTTCCGGTGTGCCTGAAAACAATAAATAACCGCCTTTTTCGCCGCCTTCGGGTCCTAAATCAATAACATAGTCTGCTGATTTTATAATTTCAAGATTATGCTCAATTATAATAATCGTATGTCCTCTTTCCGTCAAAGCGTTAAACGATTTCAACAATTTATTAATATCATGAAAATGCAAACCGGTTGTGGGTTCATCAAATATAAATAAGGTTTTTTTTTGCGATTTTTCCTTACTTAAAAATGATGCTAATTTCACTCTCTGACTTTCACCGCCGCTTAAGGTATTTGACGATTGTCCGAGTTTAACATAAGATAAACCGACATCAAGCAATGGTTTTATCTGCGATGCAATTTTTTCTGTTTCTTTTTTCTCGCGAAAGAAATTATAAGCTTCTTTAACTGTTAATTCTAAAACATCATAAATATTTCTGCCCCTGTATGTTACATCAAGAATATTATCTTTATAACGCCTGCCTTTGCATTCTTCGCAAACTAAATGAACATCTGCCATAAACTGCATTTCTACGGTAATTTCACCTTCGCCGTTGCAGGTTTCGCAGCGTCCGCCGTCCACATTAAATGAAAAATGCGACGGTTTAAATCCGTTTATTTTCGAAGCTTGTTGCGAAACAAATAATTTTCTGATTTCATCAAATGCTTTCAAATAAATCACAGGATTTGAACGTGATGATTTTCCTATCGGATTTTGATTTACAAATTCTGTAATATCAATTTGTTTTAAATCGCCGTATAATTCCGCAAAATCTCCCGGTTTTTTTCCGAAATCATTAATTTCACGACTTATTGCAGGATACAAAACATCACGAATTAAAGATGATTTGCCCGATCCGCTAACTCCGGTAACAACCGTCATCACATTTAAAGGAAATTCAACGGAAATATTTTTCAGGTTATTGTGAGTAACACCTTTAAGACCTATAAAATGATTTGATGTTCTTCTTTTTTCAGGCAATGAAATTGAAAGTTCATTTCGTAAATATTTTGCAGTAAATGATTTATCAACAAAGTGGTTTTTATCAACTAACTCATTATAGGTTCCTTGAAAAACAATTTCACCTCCGCCGACACCTGCATTCGGTCCGATATCAATAATACTGTCAGCTGCTTTTATAATATCTTCGTCGTGTTCAACAACAATAACCGTATTCCCGATATCGCGAAGTTGCTTTAAAACTTTTATTAAAAGATGCGTATCTCTCGGGTGTAAACCGATACTCGGTTCATCCAAAATATATAAAGAGCCCTCTAAACTGCTGCCGAGCGAACTCGCCAAATTTATTCGTTGCGACTCACCGCCGGATAAAGTTGACGACAATCGATTTAAAGTTAAATAAGATAAACCTACATCCGATAAATATTGCAATCTGTTATTAATTTCCGTCAATAATCGTTTTGCTGTTTTCTTCTGATATTCAGACAATTGTAAATTATTGAAGAAGGTTTTCAAATCACTAATCGGAATATTTACCAAATCACTAATTGATTTTTCGCCGATTTTAACATAAGAAGCTTCTTTTTTTAATCGTGTTCCGTTACATTCGCGACAAATTGTTTTTCCGCGAAATCGCGACAACATCACTCTATATTGGATTTTTCGACTTTTCTTTTCTATTTTTTTAAAGAACGGCAAAATACCGAGAACCGATTTATTACCTTCCCATAAAAGATTTTTTTCTGCTTGCGATAATTCAAAATACGCACGATGAATCGGAAAATCAAAATCAAAAGCTTTTTCAATAAATCTGTCTTTATACCAACTCATTTTTTCACCTCTCCAACAAGCAACAGCTCCCTGATATATCGATAAGGTTTTATTCGGGATTACTAAATCTTCATCAATTCCCATAGTTTTACCGTAGCCTTCACATACCGGGCAGGCACCCACAGGATTATTAAAATTAAACATATGAACAGAAGGGATTTCAAATTGTATTCCGTCAGATTCAAACTTATCGGAAAATTCATTAATAATAATCTCCTCTTCGTTATAAACTTTTAGTTTACAAATCCCGTTGCCTTCATAAAAAGCCGTTTGCACGGAATCTGATATTCTGTTTATTGCATCCTCATCATAATTAACAGATATTCTGTCGATTACAATATTTGCAATTTTTGGTTTATCTAATTTTTTTCTCGAAATAAGTTCTTCTGTTTTAAAAACTTTCCCGTCAAATTCAACACGCATAAATCCTTGTTTTAACAAAACTTGTAAATGCTCCGAACAAGTTCTGTCATTATTTACAGATAAAGGAGATAATATTAATGCTTTCGTTCCTTCTTTAAATCCTTTAATAAAATTAACAACATCACTAACCGTATTTTTTTGTACTTTTTTACCGGAAACAGGAGAAAAAGTCTCTCCCACTCTTGCGTATAATAATTTCAAATAATCATATACTTCCGTTGAAGTTCCGACAGTAGAACGCGGATTTCGTGTGTTTACCTTTTGCTCAACGGCAATTGCCGGAGGAATGCCTTTTATAAAATCGACTTCAGGCTTATTTAATCTTCCGAGAAACTGACGCGCATAAGACGATAAACTCTCAACATATCTTCGCTGGCCTTCGGCATACAAAGTATCAAAAGCTAAAGAAGATTTTCCGGAACCGGATAAACCTGTAATAACAATTAACTTATCTCGTTCAATTAATAAATTAATATTCTTTAAATTATGAACTCTTGCACCTTTAATTTCAATATTTTCAGAAAATAATTTATTTTCTTTATTTACTTTTAAAATAATATTTTCACTTTCATTCGGCACGAAAATTGTTTTTCAAATTAATAAAAATGCAAATGTAATGATATGCTTTTATCAAAAAATATTTTTTTTTCTCAAAATTTATTTCATATTTGCATTGTAGTTTATTAAACCTGAACTTTATTCTTTAACATAAAATCGCAGCCTATAGCAAATTTTTACTTTTATTTTAATCAAAATAGAAGAATGCTATGAAAACTAAACTCAAAGACAAAGAGCTTGTAAATAATTTTATGAGCGGAGACAGAATTGCAATTGAGACACTCATCAATCGACACAAAGAACGTGTTTACACCTACATTTTATTTATTGTAAAAAATGAAAAATTAGCTGAAGATATTTTTCAGGATACATTTATTAAAGTAATTAAATCTTTACAAAAAGGAAAGTATAACGAACAGGGTATTTTTGTATCTTGGGTTATCAGAATTGCACATAACCTAACGATTGATCATTTCAGAAAAAAATCACGAATGCCTACTTATTCTAATGATGAAAATCCGGATATTGATATTTTTAATTCTCAAAAATTCGCCGATGCAACAATTGAAGATGAGCTGATAAAAGATCAAATTGCTGCTGAAATTCGTCAATTAGTTGAAATTTTACCGCAGGAACAAAGAGAAGTCGTACTTTTAAGACACTTCGGTAATTTAAGCTTTAAAGAAATTGCAGAGCAAACCGGCGTAAGTATAAATACGGCATTGGGAAGAATGCGATACGCATTGATAAATTTAAGAAAATTAGTGGGCGAAAAGAAACTGAATCTTTTATTAATGTAAAAGAAAAAAACTGATTTTAATATGCTTGTTCTAATTACAAGCATTTTTTTTGCAATAAAACACCATTTTCTGATGATAATATTTATTTTTGTTGATTAGGATTTATAATTTTCATTTATGAAACGAATATCACCGGTTCAATATGCTGCCGTAGGGTTAATACTCTTGTCATTGTTAATGTATTATGTTTATTATAATCAAACAGGAAATTTTAATTCACCAATCATTGAATTTGAATTTGTAAAAAATCAGCAAGATGTAAAAAATATTTTTGTTGAAAATAATGAAATAAAACATGACATTGTTAAAGGGGTCAAAAATCAGAATATTGTTGATTATGCTTATATGTTTTTTTATTCTTCATTATTATTCTTTGCCTTCAGAAAATTATCTGTATTTGAAAAAAAGAAAATTTATTATTTGGGAATTGCATTTTCAATTATTGCTCTTATAAGTGATATTTTTGAAAATATTCAACTTTTTCAAATTTCGGATTTGCTTCTAAACAAAACCGGATTTTCAAAGCCCGTAAACATACTCTATATAATTACTCGGTTGAAATGGTTAAGTTTGGCATTTGCGTTTATCATCCTTTCTGTCCATTATTATAACTATAAATTATTGGGAAAATTGTTTGCATTAATTTCAACTTTACCGTTGTTAAGTGTTTTAACTTTGATTTTTTCAGGAAATTCTGATAACAGTTTTTATACAATATTCACAAGTTTCATAATGCTTGACTTTGTAATTTTAATGATTTGGATTTTTATTCCGCACAAAAATAATAAAGAGAATATAAATTTTTATAATTCCGTAAAAAACACTTTATAAGATTACAAATGAAAAAAATAATCCTGTTCTTTTTTTTTAGTATCGCAATTATACAATTCGGATTCTCTCAGGTTCCGGTACAAATTTCAGATCAAACAGTTATTCTGAATAATAAGAAATTTTATCTTCATAAAGTTAAAAAAGGGCAAACCCTATATTCAGTATGCAAAGCCTATAAAGCTGATCAAAAGGAAGTTATGAAAATTAACAAACTAAGTACTTTTGAGATAAAATCCGGACAGCTTTTAAAAATTCCTTATACAAAAAAATACAATAACGATACTTTACCCGATTTTTTTTATCACAAAGTAATTCAAGGCGAAACACTGTTTTCTCTTTCACAAAAATATTATGTCAGTGTGGAAGCAATAATTGAAACAAACCCTGTAGTAAAATACGGTTTAAAAACCGGACAAATTCTGAAAATCCCTAACAGTTTTAAGAAAAAAAGAGAAACTGAAAATAAAAAATACTTATTCTACACTGTAGAGAAAGGAAATACTTTATTTTCAATTGCTGAGGCACACAATGTATCTGTTGATGAATTAATAAAACTTAATCCTGAAGCAACAAACGGTATTAAACCCGGTCAAATTCTGAAAATTCCTAACAGTTTTGAGAAAAAAAGAGAAACTGAAAACGAAAAATACTTATTCTACACTGTAGAGAAAGGAAATACTTTATTTTCAATTGCCGTGACACACAATGTATCCGTTGATGAATTAATAAAACTTAATCCTGAAGCAACAAACGGTATTAAACCCGGTCAAATTTTAAAAATTCCGACAACATATCATAATAAAGAGCTGATTAATGACAGTATTCCTCCTGACACAATTAATAAACTTCAAAAAGGTTTAAACGACCCCTTATATTTTACGGAAGCCGGAATTACGCCGTGTAATCAATTTGAATATTCTAAAGACAAAACTTTCAATGTAGTTTTATTATTACCTCTTTTTCTGGAAAAAAATTTGCAATACATAAGCAGCTGCCAAAAAGAAAAAGACCCGATGTTCTACAAAAACACAAAACGATTCATTGAATTATATGAAGGTTTTTTATTTGCACTGCAAAAAGTTAAACAACAAGGATTATCCGTAAATTTAAAAGTCTATGACACAGAAAACGACAGTATAAAAACGGAAAATATTATGCAATCATTAAATTATCCGAATGTTGATTTAATTATAGGTCCTGTTTATTCGAAAAATATCAGAATTGCATCAAAATATGCTGCAAAACATCATATAAATTTAGTTTCACCTCTTTCAAAAAATTCTTCTTTACTTACAAATAATCCATTTGTCTTTCAAGTTATTCCTTCAACAGAAGCTCGCATTAATAATGTGTCAAAATATTTAAGTAAACATAACGACAGCATAAATATTGTAATAATTTATAAAAATTCCGGAGAACAATTAAAGTGGGTTAACAAATTTAAAGAAGATTACACACTTCATGACAGCCTTTATTTACAACCGGATACATCTGTTTTTAAAATTATTCAATATGATACGGATATTAAAGTTACGGATGAACAACAAGAAAAAATTAATCGTGCATTAAAACAAAAATATAAAAATATTATTTACATTCCTTCTGACAATGAAGTATTTGTAACACAAGTAATTGACAAGCTGTATGCTGCCAATGACAGTTTAGATCTTGAAATTATAGGATCTGACAAGTGGATAAATTTTCAAAATATTAATTCAGCTGTTTTTAACAGAATTTCATTTAATTTTATATCACCTCTCTACGTGAATTATAATTCCCCCGATGTTAAAAAATTTATCGTAAATTTCAGGACTGTTTATAAAACAGAACCCTCTTTTTTCTCATTTCAAGGATATGATATTGCTTATTATTTTTTAAATACTTTAAGGAAATACGGCAGAATTTTCCAATTTTGTATATCAGCAAAAGATGCTTTTCCTAATCACCGCGGATTGATAACGGATTTTAATTTTGAAAGAATTAATACAACGGGCGGTTTTGAAAATAAAAATTCATTTATTCTGAAATTTAATGATACTTTTCAACTGGAAAACAAAAGTTTAAATGAAAAAACAGAATAACAAAAAAGAAAATTGAAAATAATTATTATTTTTGATAATTCATTTTTAAATATATAAAATTTTGAAAACAAAGTTCAGATTTAATATTTTAACAAAGCTTTTATTTGGATTCGGCATATTGTTAGTTGCTTTTTTTATTGCATACACTTCAATATACAAAATGCTTAAAGACAATGAGAAATTAGCCGTAAATGTTAACGAAAATATTGTTCCGTCAATGGCTGCTCTTAATAAATTTTCATTTCAGATATTTGAATCAAAGCATTTATTAACGAACTGGATTTTGTTTGAAAAAGAAAGTAACACACCTAAAAAACTCAGATTAACAGAAATAATACAAAACGGATATCCTCAAATAAAATATGAGATTAAACAACAGGCAAAACAGTGGAATAAAACCGAACAATTAAAATTAAACCAAATTTTTAATTTAGCCGACAGTTATTTTTCTCAAGTTACAGATATAATAAACGGGTTAAATAACATTGAGGCATACAATGCTCCTGATTTTGAATCTCGTTATGTCAGTATTATTAAAGAAGGAGATCCGCTTCCGGAATTAGCTGATAATATAAAATCTCAAATTGATGAAATGTATGAGAATAAAAATGACATATTACTTTCTTACAATATAAAAATTGAAAAATCTTTTAAAATATTCAGTAACCGAATTTTGTTTTCCGGAATCGTGTTACTTTTTACAGTAATAATAATTGCATTTTTAATGGCAAACGCTACAATATTTCCGATAAAATATATTAAAAATATTATTCGTAAAATGTCATTCGGAGAACTGCCTTCACAATCCATAAAAACTTCAACCGATGAAATCGGAGAGATGGGTGAAGCCCTCAGTAATTTAATAACAAATCTTAAACAAAAAGTTGAATTTGCAAAAGAGATAGAAAGAGGAAATTTCAGAAGTTTCTTTGAAATAAGCGGAGAGCATGATATTTTAGGAAGTTCATTACTTTCAATGAGAGACAGCCTGTCCGAAGCCTATAAATATGAAGAAATAAGGAGAAAAGAAAACGAAGAAAGAAGTTGGGCAGCACAAGGATTGTCAGAATTTAACGATTTAATACGTGAGCACAGCAAAACACTTGAAGAATTTTCACTTGTAAGTATTAATAAATTAACACGATATACAGAATCACAAATCGGCGGAATATATATACTGAATGAAGAAAATGTTAAGGAGCGATTTTTGGAATTAGTAGGATTTTATGCGTATGACAGACATAAATTTTTTGAAGAAAAAATATATCCCGGAGAAAATCTTATCGGACAGTGTTTTCTTGAAAAAGATACTATTTTTATTACTGATGTTCCTGAAAATTATATTAAAATCTCTTCCGGTTTAGGAAAAGAAAACCCGAAAAGTATTTTAATTGTGCCTTTAATTTTAAATCAAAAAGTATATGGAGTTGTTGAATTAGCTTCTGTTGAGATTTTTACAAAATATAAGATTGAATTTGTTGAAAAAATTGCCGAACTCTTAGCTTCAACAGTTGCAAGCATTCAAATCAATATTCAACGTACAAAATTAATTGAGGAAACTAAAGATAAATCGGAAACAGAAGAACAAGAAAAACAAGAACTTCAAAAGAAGATTATTGCACTTGAAAATGAATTGAAAATAAAATCGGAAGGACAAGAAAAATTACTAAGTCAAATACAACAATTACAAACATCTTTATCTGAGAGCAAAAAAAATACTGACGATGCCGTATAAACTCACAGTCAGACAATTATTTCCTGCAATTACCTTAAATTTTTGTTCTTACAAAAAAATAAGTACCGAACATACCCGGTACTGCCAAATTAATTATCCACAAAACAGCAGTTGCCGATAAAATACCCGGAATATCAGGTGAAAACATACCGAGAAAAAAAACAGCCGCCATTCCTCTTATTCCTATTTCCAAAAATGTTAATACAGGAATCAGTGAACTGATAAAATAAGTCAATGCAATTCCTATAAAAGCCTCTGCAACAGTAATTTCAGTTTTAAAAACATATAAAAGAAATACAAATTGCACAGAAAAAACAGCATATCTTAAAAGACTTAAACATAAAACAATAATGATATCTTTAGAAGAATAAACTGTCAGCGGTTTTATATATTGAATAAATTTTACATTAACTTTCAATTTTTCGGCAACCGGAACAAGATATCTCAAATTAAAAAGTAATAAAAACCCGAAAACTATTACTGATATTGATATTATTTTAACAAAAAATAAATTTTGAGAGTTTATTCCGATTAACTTCTCAGGATACAGATAAAGCAATATTATTCCGGCAACTGAGCCTAAAACCACAGTTATCATCATCTGACTTAAACTCCCGGCAGCAGTTATAAAAACAGCTTTTTCTCTATTTTCATTTTTTAATACAAATACTCTTCCCACTAATTCTCCTATTCGATTCGGTGAAATAAGTGCAAATGAAATTCCGGATAAAACCGCTCTGAAAGCAAGTTTTAAATTTATTATTTCAAATTTTTTCAACAAAAATTTCCATTTATAAGATTCTGTGAGCCAATTAATAGGCATTAATACAATTACAATGGTAATAAATAAAAAAGACCGGAAGTTGAAAGCGGGAAATGAAAAATCAGAAAGGTTAAAATTTTTTATTTTTATCCAAATATACCAAAATGCAAAAAATACAATCGTAATTTTTAAAATGAGTATAAGATTTTTTTTAATTAACTTTCTCAATGCGTATATTTTAAAAATGCGAAATAAAAACAGGAAAAATTTAATACGGAAAATATCTCAATCTTTAAAAATAATTTCTTTAATCATTAATTGTAAACTTTTTTTTCCTCTGAATTCATTTTCGTTTATTGAATAACAAATATCAAATTTAGTTTTGGGTTCTGCCGATATTCTTTCATAATATTCAGGTTCAAATGAAAAACCGATTCCGGGCATTACAATTCCGTCTTCATCAATAACTTCTAATTTTAAATGTTCTTTATTTGAACCGACTCTTCGTGAATTCCCTGTATCCTGAACATTTCTTGTAATAAATACGGGCGACATATTTCCCGGACCAAAAGGTGCCATTTGCATCATAACACGAAAAAATTTTCCGTCAATATCGGAAAATTTTATTTCTGTATCAGCAGAAATAACAGGGATTAATTGCTCATCGGTAATTGTTTCGGACACATATTTTTCGAAACATTGCGAAAATGCCGGTACATTTTCCGTTTTTAAAGTTAAACCGGCAGCAAATTTATGTCCGCCGAAATTTTCCAGGAACTCGCTGCAGGCATCAATAGCCTCATAAATATTATAATCGGATACCGAGCGAGCAGAGCCTGTAGCCAATCCGCCGGATTCACCCAAAACAACAGTCGGTCTGTAATAAGTTTCCGTTAAGCGAGATGCCACAATTCCCACAACACCTTTATGCCAGTCTTTATGAAAAACCACTGTTGATTTTCTGTTTCTTAAATCAATATCGTTTCCTATTGCTCGTAAGGCATCATGCGTAATATTTCGATCTAATTCTTTTCGTTCTGTATTAAAAGCATCAATAGCTTGCGCAAATCCGTGAGCATCTTTTGTATTTTCAGAAATCAACAATTCTACGGCAGACATTCCGGATTCAATTCTGCCGGCAGCATTAATTCTCGGACCGATTTTAAAAACACAGTCAGAAATTGATAATTGTTTATTTTTTACCCCGGCTATATTTTTTATTGTTTTAATACCGGTAACAGGGTTTTTATTTAATTTTTGCAATCCGTAAAATGCTAAAATCCTGTTTTCTCCGGTAACGGGAACAATATCAGAAGCAATGCTGACTGCCGTTAAATCAATATATTGCCTTAATTCCTCGAACGGAATACTTTTTTTTTCGGCAAATCCCTGCATTAATTTAAAACCGACTCCGCAACCGGAAAGATTTTTATCCGGATATTTGCAATCTGATCTTTTGGGGTCTAAAACAGCAACTGCATTCGGAATTTTGTTTCCGGGAGTATGATGATCGCAAATTATAAAATCTATATTTCTTTGATTGGCATAATCAATTTTGTTAACTGCTTTTATACCGCAATCAAGTGCTATTACCAAAGAATAATGATTTTTTTCGGCAAAGTCAATTCCGTCAAAAGAAATTCCGTAACCTTCGGTATATCTGTCGGGAATGTAATAAGCAATTTGTTTAAAATATTTTTTCAGAAAAGAATAAACCAATGCTACTGAGGTTGTTCCGTCCACATCATAATCGCCGTAAATAAGTATTTTCTCATTTTGCAACAGAGCTTTCTCAATACGAGCAACTGCCTTATCCATATCTTGCATTAAGAACGGATTATACAAATTATCCAAAGAAGGTCTGAAAAATGTTTTTGCTTCTTCAAAAGTTGAAATACCTCTTTGAACCAATAAATTTGCCAAGACTTCACTTATTGTTAATTCGCTTTGAAGATGCTTAATAACACCGACATCTCCTTTGTCTTTTATGTGCACTTTTTTATTCATTCGACACTCTCAAATACGATTATCTTAATTCATATTCATCAAATATATCCAGAGTTTCAGGATTTAAAACCTTTACAGAAACTTTTTTAGCGTTTACATAAATCAAAACCAAAGCATTTTGTGTTGTAAAACCGCTCACTGCATTTGTCCAGGGAACCGACTTATCCTGAGCATAATAAGGTGCACCGGCAGCACCGTTATTTATTTGCCAAATGGTTCTGTTACGTTTTAATTTATTAAGTTTCCAATCATCAGGATAAATATTTACATCGGGGCTCAACTTTAATTTATTATAATTATGTTCGTCACCGGTTAATAATGAAATAACTTTTGTGCTTTTATTAATTAAAATATTCAAGTATTCATCGCGTCGTTCTATGATACCTTTATCAACAGGTTTTCCGGCAATATAAGGTCTGTATTTATTTTTTCCTTTATACCACATATCATCACCGGTATGTCCGCCGTCCGGAAAGGCAGGTGTATGTTGTGTAACAAAAATATGGTCAATATCTTTATCTTTTTCTAATTTTTCAATAGTTTTATCAAGCCATTCTAATTGATTGTCCATAATATAACCGTGTAAATTTCCGCTTGTTCCGGCATTATATTTCAGCGAAGGACAATACCAATAATTTGAGTTTAAAACAATTACAGCAATATTATCATAGGTATAATAAAAAACAGTTTCATCATACGGAGGAAAATCGGTTTTATCCGGATTAGGGTCATATTTTGAACCGTCTTCACTTTTAAGACTGCTGTGCGGATTAACAAAGTTACTTGCAAAAACTGCCGATGAAGATTCTGTATTAAAAGGGAATCTTACAATTGAGCCTCTTCGTTTTCCTTTTTTATTCACAAACTGAAAACCCACAAATTCGTGATTTCCCTGAGCTGCCACAAAAGGAAAATAATGAGCAAAAGGTTCCGCAGAACGTTTCCAGTTAGCATATTGTAAATTAATTTTTTCTTTGTTTGAAACATACCCGTTTACCAAATCACCGGTAAACTGAACAAATGCAACATCTTTGCAACTTGCAGCAGCAGCAATTTTTCGCATTTCATAAAAATTTACTCCGTAAACATTATGCTCTCCCCCGCCCTGTCCTTGTCTGGAATCACTGGCATAAGCAAACACAAAAGGTTTCCGTTCACCTTTTTTATGAGCTGTTTTAAAACTGTATTTTTGAGATAATTTACCGTATTTTACTTCGTAAGAATATTCCGTATCGGATTTTAACCCGTCAATTTTTATTTCATGGTGAAACTTATCGGAATTATCGGTATATTTTTTTCCGTCAACAAAAATGTTTGCAGCGGCTTTTTTATTAAAATCAAAAGAAATAACAACACTTGTCGGAGTTAAAAGATTTACAAACGGACCTTCAGTTATAGTTTCAGCAATTTTAAATGTTTTATTCTCAAAATAAAATGAAATGATACCGTCATACAGTATATTCCCTTTATTATCAGTTACTCTGTATGACAAAGTCCCTTTTCCGCTTTTTTCCCAATTACTCATATCATACCTGCCGGATAAGTTCTTTTTTATATTTATTGTTGCTTTTCCGTTTTTAATTTCCGATGTTTTCTTAAACCAAACAGGTAAGGGATTTTTTGCATCTTTATAGTTAATTAATCCGTAAATTACTTTGCCCGATAAATCATTTATTCCGAAATCAAAACTAATACCGTCAGCATAAGCTTGAGGATTTCCTTTCATTTGGCTTAAAGTATAAATTTTTTCTTTTTCTGCGACATAAAATTTCTTTCCTAAAAAAGTATAATATAAATTTCCGTCGTTATCTGTCTGAATATTCGAGTATACCTGAGGTACGACAAGTTGAGCATAAAAAATATGCCCGAAAAACAACATAATTATTATCAATAAATTCCTTTTCATCATTCTGAATTTTAAAATATATAATTTGTAAAGATAAGAATTAAGATAAAAGATTGTTATTTTTAAAGATGAAATTTCCGAATAATGATATTGAAAAATAACAACCGAGAATCCTTAAAAAATATTTTATTTACTTTAAACATTTTACCGGATAAGGCAATTTGTAAAAATTCTGATGTTGAATTAAATCTGAAAAGTTAAAAAGCCGAAAGAATAAAGATTTGATGTTGTTTAAAATATTATATGTCAACTTATTACATTTTATTAATTTAACTGTACTTTCAAAAAATAACATCTTCAGAGCAGACTCAATTTCAAATTATTTCCTTCTGCATTTCAATATTTTTTTAAAAAATGAATTATCATTATTTGCCGTAAGTACACAATATTTTTTAAAAATGCGTTTAAAAATATAACTTTACCGGATAAAAAAAATACTTTGAAAAAACTAATCCTGATAATTACCGGTTTTATGTTTGTTACAATTCTGTTTTTTTCCTGCTCTACAGAAAAAAATACGGCATTAAGCAGATTTTATCATAATACGACTGCATATTTTAATATTTATTTCAACGGAAACGAAAGTTTTAAAAACGGAATTAAAACAGTTGAAAATACTTCGGAAGATTATACACAACTTCTGCCTGTTTATAAAGCTGAAAGAAAAGACATCCAA
Organism: Bacteroidota bacterium; assembly: GCA_024277895.1. Lineage (GTDB taxonomy): Bacteria > Bacteroidota > Bacteroidia > Bacteroidales > JAADGE01 > JAADGE01. The sequence continues at coordinate 39,642 of JAJRUH010000046.1, forward strand.
AGTGCTGTTTCTTCAGATATGGATAAAGCCATAAAAAAAGCCGTTAAAATGATAAAAATGCATTCCATAACGGCAAAACCAAAACGCAAAGAACCAAAAAAAGGAAAAAGAGCATACGGATTAACCGCTAAAGAAAAAGCATTTTATGCAAAAACCGAATATAATAAATATGTTGACGATGCCTATCTTTTAATAGGAAAAGCACATTATTACAAAGGAGATTATATCGGCGGATTAAAATCGTTACACCTGATAATCAATAAATTCAGAAATGAAGAAATAAAATTTGATGCACTTTATTGGATTGCAAGAATAAAAAGTGCCGACGGTAATTATTCCGAAGCCGTAAATTATTTACAATTAATATCTGACGATGCCAAACATCCTGCAAGATTAAACCTCGCAATTGATAAATGCTATGCAAATATTTACGTAAAACAAAAAAAATACCCCGAAGCTATTGAAAAACTTGATTTTATTATTTCCAAAACAAAAAACAAAAAAGATAAAGCACGTTTAAAATACATTACGGCACAACTAAACCAAAAGATTAATAACGGCGATAAAGCCATAAAACTTTTTTCGGAAGTCGTAAAAATGAATCCTCCGTATGAAATGGCTTTTAATGCTAAAATTAATATGGCTAAAGCATTTTTAAACAGTTCCGAAGGTTCTGCAAAAATCAGAAAGATTTTAAATAAAATGCTGAATGACGATAAAAATATTGATTTTCAAGATCAAATTTATTATGTTCTTGCCGGAATTGAACAAAAAGAAAACAAAGAACAATCTGCAATTCAATATTATAAAATGTCTGTTAAAAAAAGCATTTCTAATGATAACCAAAAAGCACTTTCGTATTTAGCTTTGGCAGAAATTTATTTTAAAAACAGAAAATATCTTCCTGCAGGTAATTATTTCGACAGTACAATGACTGTTTTAAAAAAAAATTATCCGGACTATGCCGTTATTTCCAAAAAAGCAAGAAATATTAAAGAGTTGACTGATAATTTAAAACTTATTTCCTATGAAGACAGTGTTCAACGTGTTGCGACAATGGATCCCTCAAAGCGCATTGCTTATATTGAGTCTATTATTGCCAAATTAAAATCCGATGAACTTGCCGAAAAAAATGCCGGCATGTCAAGATATAGAAATAGTGAATTTATTCAGGGTGATTATTCTCAAAATCTTTCAGCAGGAAAATGGTATTTTTACAATCCGCAAGCCATAAGTATCGGAAAATCAGAATTTTTAAAGATCTGGGGAAAAAGAAAACTTGAAGACCACTGGCGAAGAAAAAATAAACAAGTCATTATTTCGGAAAACGAAGAAGAGGAAACATCAAAAGAAGATTCCGGAAGAGTTACCGATAACAAAAAAATTGAATATTATCTTCAGGATTTACCTTTAACGGATTCATTAATAAAAATTTCAAACCAACGAATTGCAAAAGCATACTATAATGCAGGAATTGTTTATGAACGTAAAATGAATGACTATCCGGAAGCAAAAAAATCTTATCAAACTTTAATCAAACGTTTCCCGAAAAATGAATTAACATTAGAAGCATATTTTAATCTTTACTTACTGAATTACAAAATATTAAATAACAAATCACAAGCAGAAAAATATCGAATTATTATTTTAAAAAAATATCCTTACAGCAAATATGCACAAATACTTTCCGATCCTAATTATCTTGTAAAACTTAAACAAAACAAAAAAACTATTGATAATTTGTATGAAGAAGCCTATACTGCCTATAAAAAAGAAAAATACAACGATGTTATAAGTAAAACAAAAGAGGCTTTCAAAATATCAAAAGAAAATTATTTAGCACCAAAATTTTTATTTCTTGAAGGAATGGCAGAAGGAAGTATGGGAAAGCAAAATGAAATGAAAAGTTTACTGGAAGAACTGTTAAAGAAATATCCGAAAGATGAAATCAGTCCGAGAGCTCAAAATGTTGTAAATCTTCTGAACAGCGGAAAATATGACCCTAATTATTATACCGACAAACCGGATTCGGCATACTTTTATATTATAATCACTGCAAAAAACGATTCAACAAAAAATATTATTAAATATCTGTTAACAACTTATAATGCCCGAACATTTCCGAAAGAAAAAATGGAAACAGAAATTATTAATCTAAATGATAATCAATCCGTTATTGCAGTAAAAACTTTTGCTGATTATAAAAGTTCATTATCTTATATGAACAAAATATCAAACTCGGGTAAATTATCAAGAGTTCCTGCAAGCAATTATATTCCGCTTATTATTTCATCGCAAAACTTTAAAAAACTAAAAAAACTTCCTATCACTAAAAAATACATAAAATTTTATAATAACAACTATTCTGAAAATTATAATTAATGATTCTCATCGCCGTCGCCCTTGCACCTGTAATTGTTCTTTTGATGTATATTAATTTCAGAGACAAGTATGAAAAAGAACCGCGTAAATTATTATCAAAAGCATTTATTTTCGGTATTATCTCGGTAATTCCTGTTTATTTTATCGAAACCGGATTAACAAACTATTGGCATACAAAATACGCTTTACCGGAAATACCTTTAAAAACAGCTGCTTTCGATGCTTTTGCCGTTGCCGCCTTTACGGAAGAATTTTTTAAAATTCTTATTTTCTTCATTTTTATTTGGAAAAACAAAAATTTTAATGAAAAATTTGACGGTATTGTTTATGCCGTATTTATTTCAATGGGATTTGCCGCAGCCGAAAATCTTATGTATGTTCTCGGAAACGGTTTCGGAACCGGTATAATAAGAGCTTTTACGGCAGTTCCGGCTCACGCAATTTTTGCCGTTTCCTCCGGATATTTTTTAGCTTTCGCAAAATTTAAACCAAAAGGAAAAATTATATATCTAATTCTTGCTCTTGCAGTTCCTGTTTTACTTCACGGAATTTACGACTTTATTCTATTATCAAAAAACGATTTATTGCTGTTATTTTTTGTACCTTATGTAATATTTATTTTAATTTCTGCATTAAAAGGTATGAAAAGACATTCAAATGCATCGCAATTCAGAAAGAAAAATTAAAGTCCCCTCTCCCGTTCTTCACGTAAATTTGCAAATTGAGGATTGCATAATACATCGTTAATTTTTTGCAAAAGAGAATCTTTATCTTTTGACAAAATACCCTTTAAAACAAGATAATTTGAAGCGTGATCGCTTCTGAAAACCGTTTGTTTCAATTCTGTATTTTCAAGAAAAATTCTCATTTCTTCAATTAATTCTAATTTATTTAAAGCCGTAAATTTCTTTTTGTAACGATTTTTAAAATGCTGTTCTCCGTAAGGAAAACTTAAAACCAAAGATGAAGCATATTCAGCTTGAATTTCATTTAAAATTTTTGCGGAATTTACGGCGTGTTGCCGGCTCAATTCTTTACCGCCCAAACCGTTTAAAATCATAACCGACAGTTTTATTCCGGCTTCTTTTGCTTTCAGCAAACCTTGAACGGCTGTTTTATATGTTTCGCCTTTATTTACGTTTTTCAAAACCTCATCATCTCCGGATTCTATGCCTACATAAGCCAAGTCTAAACCCGCCAATTTTAGTTCTTTTAATTCGGAAATTGATTTTTTTGCAAAATCGGAAGGACGTGCATATATTGAAATTCGTCTTATTCTATGTAATTTTTCGTTTATTTCATTAATAATTTGCAATAATTTGTCTGAAGACAAAACCATTGCATCGCCGTCTGCCAAAAAAACTTTATTAAACTTAAATCCCGAATTTGCAACTTGTTCAATTTCTTGTTTAACCATCTCAAACGGTTTAACTCTGAAAGATTTTGAGGAATACATTTCACAAAAAGCACATTTATTCCAAGAACAACCGTATGTAACTTGTAAGATTAAAGAACGTGCCTCGGAAGGCGGTCGGAATAAGGGTTGCTCGTATTGAAGAGGAAAATAATACATTGCTGATTTTTGATATTTCTATGAAAACCAAATTTAAATAAAAAAAAGACCGGACAAAATCTTTTCAAAATATAAAAACAAAATAATTAAATAGTTTTGATTATATTCAAAACTTTTACTATATTTGTGTTATATTTCATTATAATCAAATCTATTTAAAATGCAAAATATTCAACGTCCGATATATTTACAAAAAATAAAACCTTATATCCGTAAAAATTTAATTAAAGTTATTGTCGGGCAACGAAGAGTAGGTAAAAGCTTCTTTTTAAAACAAATAAGCAATTTATTTGAAAAAGATTATCCGGATACACCGAAAATATTCATTAATAAAGAAGATTTGGAATTTGATGCAATTCGTAATTATTCCGATTTGGTTTCTTATGCAGAATCGAGACGTAAAAATAACGGCTTACATGCTATTTTTATTGATGAAATTCAAGATATTGAGCAATTTGAAAAAGCACTTCGTCATTTTCAAACCAAAGGAAACTGGGATATTTATTGTACCGGCAGTAATGCATATTTACTATCGGGTGAATTGGCAACATATCTGAGCGGACGATACATTGAAATACAAATGTACAGCTTATCATACAACGAATTTTTAACTTTTCACAAATTAGAAAATAAAGCTCAAAGTTTTAACACTTATATAAAATTCGGAGGGTTGCCTTATTTAATTCATTTGCAACTTGAAGAACTGATTGTTTATGATTATCTTAAAAATATATTTCGCAGTATTTTATTTAAAGATATCATCGGAAGACATAACATCAGAAATGCAGCATTTGTTGAGCGTCTTTGTATGTACATAGCAGATAATATAGGGCAACTTGTGTCTGCAAAAAAAATAACTGATTATTTAAAATCGCAACGGATATCATTCTCGAATAATATTGTGCTTGACTATTTATCTTATTTGCAAAATGCTTTTTTAATATTTGCATTAAAACGAAATGATTTAAAAGGAAAACGCATTCTTGAAATCGGAGAGAAAATTTATTTTCACGATTTAGGTCTTCGTAATGCCTTAAACGGTTATAAACAAAACGACATAAGTCAAATGCTTGAAAACATTGTATTATTACATTTACTGATTTACAATTACGAGGTAACAATCGGTAAATTAGGAGATAAAGAAATTGATTTTGTTTGTGACAAAAACAATAAACGAATATACATACAAGTAACGCTTTCGCTTGCCGATAAAAATGTACGGGAACGAGAAATAGGAAACCTTTTGTTGATAAATGATAATTTCAGAAAAATTGTTGTTACGGCAGATGAACTTTCAGAACCGGAAACCAAAGGTATCGAGATTTGGAATATTCGCAAATTTTTAAGTACATTTTTTCAATCGTAAACATCTTAAACTTAAATCCTGAACTTATAAGATTAAAAAATGCACATCAAAAGGCGGTCGAAATAAGGGTTGTTCATATTGAAGAGGGAAGTTAAACATTCAGTTATATTTGACAAAATATTACTCTTTTCTCATATATTTTCATCAAATATAAGCAATAAAAAAACTCCCGACAAGTTTTGTCGAGAGTTTTAAGGGTGGAAGATGGGACTCGAACCCACGACCCTCTGAACCACAATCAGATGTTCTAACCAACTGAACTACAACCACCATTTTAAGAGTTTGCAAATATCATATTATTTCATTTACTATGCAAACAAATTTTCAACTTTTTTTATTGATTCCAAAACCCTTGCTTCTTAACCACTTTTAATAACGATTTTGAGAAAGTAATATTATTTTCTTTTGTGTATCTCTTATCCGTAAATACTTGTGCCAAATTCTCCGTTCCGTTTTCTTCAATTAATTGTTTTGTAAAATCAGAGTCTTCAAGTTCTTGATAAATTTCATTAATATCATCATCCGAAAAATCTTTATAAGTTTCATAATGAACAACAGCATTTTGCGGCAGACGATCAGTTAAATACGGTGTTTCGTCGGGATATCCGATTGTTAAAGTCGTAACGGGAATAACACCTTTCGGAAGTTGCAACACATCAATAATCTTTTCTGCCGTATAGTTTGTAGTTCCCATATAACAAATTCCGAGACCTTCAGCTTCGGCAGCCAATGCACAATTTTGTGCAGTAATAACGGCATCAATACTTGCCGTGTAAAGCCACAAAAAATTATCATAAGCCGGTTTTGCTTTTCGCAATTTACACCATTTGGAAAAACGATTTAAATCTGCACAAAATGTCAAAAGCAAAGGTGCTTGTTTCACTGCTTCCTGATTAAAATGCAAAGGCAAAAGTTTATTTTTCATTTCTTCGTCTTGCGTAACAATAATACTGTATGCCTGCATATTTCCGGTATTCGAAGCTCTTATTCCGGCATCTAAAATTATATTTAATATTTCTTTAGAAATTTTATCCTCTTTATACTTTCGTATCGATCTGTGATTTAATAATATATCTGTCATTTTATTTATACTTTATGATTACGACTTTCAACTTAATACCTCAAAGTTTCAATACCTTCACGAATTATTTTAATAACATCACCGGTGCAATCAGCAACAGTTGATGCCTCAATTTTTCCGTAACCTCCGTCAATTACCGCTTCAACTGAATTATTATATTTCTCATAGATTAAAGACGGGTCGGTCATATATTCTCTTACTTCGTCATCGGCATGTACCGAAGTTGATAAAACAGGGTTTCCCAATTCTCTTACGATTGTTGTAACTATCTCATTATCAGGAATTCTTACTCCGATAGTTTTTTTACTTTTTCTGAAAAAATTCGGAATATTATTATTTGCATCCAAAATAAAAGTAAACGGTCCGGGTAAATTTTTCTTTATAACTTTAAAAATATGGTTACTCATCGGTTTTGTATATTCCGATACCGAACTTAAATCATCAAAAATAAATGAGAAATCAGCATCTTTAAGTTTTACGCCTTTCAAATTTGCTAATTTTTCAACCGCCTTTCGATTATTAATATCACATGCAATTCCGTACACAGAATCCGTAGGTATTATAACAAGCGAACCGTTTTTAAGCAACTCAACAATGTTCCGGATTTGCGTCATATCCGGATTTTTATCATAAATTTTTATAAACATATTCGGCATTATTTCTTATTATTAATATGCAAAGATAACAATCTTAATTATCTGAAAAATATGTCGTATAATATTATTAATATTTATCTGGTCATAAAATATATTTTTCTAATCTTAATCTTTTCATTGAAATAAAATAATATACCAATATAGTTCAAATTTAAGAAAAAGTTTTGTTTTGCAGGTTTCCCCACATTACGTATGGTCTTTTGTGGGGGTATGTGCTGTTTGCAGTAAAAAGGGTTCTTTGTTTTTTGGGAATTTTATAAGTTTATATAAAAAGAATCCTAATGCTGAAACATTAGGATTCTTAAATAAATATTTGAAATTAATCAGAATTCAATATTTTCTTACAAAGCACCTTCATCATAGGCTTTTTCTCCGAGTAAAGCGGCATCAAGTCCCATATCTTCAACTTCTTTTGATACTTTTACTTTAGTAATAAGATTTATTACTATAAGCATTACATATGTAAAAACAAAAGCATAAGCAGCAGCTGCAATAACGGCAATAGTTTCCTTCATAAAGAAACTGAAGTTACCTTCTATTAAACCTGATTGTCCGTTAATAGTTGTTGAGGCAAATATTCCCAACATAATTGTTCCGAAAACGCCACCCATACCGTGTACGCCCCATACATCTAAAGCATCGTCCCATCCCCATTTATTTTTGAACTGTACTGCCACAAAACAAAGTGAACCGGCGACAAGACCGATAACAATAGCTGCCCATAAAGGGACATAACCTGCTGCGGGAGTAATGGTAGCCAAACCTGCAACAAAACCTGTTAATAAACCTACAAACTTTGGTCGTCCTTCTTTAATCCATTCTATTACTAACCAAGTGATACCTGCCACCGAAGCAGCAACATCAGTATTTAAAAATGCGGTTGTTGTAACAGCATCAACTTTTAACTCGCTGCCGGCATTAAAACCGTACCAGCCAAACCAAAGCAAACCTGTTCCGATAGCAACTAACGGAATACTGTTTGGCGGTGATTTGGTATCTTTTCTTTTTCCGACATAAATAACAGATGCTAATGCGGCAAAACCTGCTATTGCATGAACAACAATACCTCCCGCGAAATCAAGAACGCCCCATTCTGCTAATAATCCGCCACCCCAAACCATATGAACGAACGGATAATAAACAAAAATTTGCCAAGCTACCAAGAAAATTAAATACGCTTTAAATGTAATTCTGTTTACAAAAGCTCCTGTGATAAGAGTAGGAGTAATTACGGCAAACATCATCTGGTAAGCTATAAAAATATATGTCGGATATTTACCGTTGGCACCGGAATATGCTTGGTCAAATGGTATTCCGTTTAAAAATGCCCAATCAAAATTACCGAAAATCGCACCTTCTCCGCCACTAAAACAAAGAGAATATCCGAATCCTATCCATAAAATTGTAGTAATCCCTAATGACACAAATGTTTGCATCATTATACCCAAAATGTTTCTTTTACCGGCCAATCCTCCGTAAAAGAATGCCAACCCGGGTGTCATTAACATTACAAGACTCGTACTGAGAATCATAAATGTTGTAGTTCCTGTATCAAAACCCATAATTATAAATTTTAGTTATTATTAAATTAAGAAAAATGTATTTCTAAAATGAAAATCCGGCTACAAAATATATTTTTTCTGCTTGCGGATTTGTTATTACCGATAACGTTAACGGCAGCTTATAATCCGTTGTTATTTTAATTTTTTTAGTGGCTGTAATACCCAAATTTACAACACCTAAATAATTGCCGTAATAGCCCGTTTCGCCTTTATTTAAATCTACATGGGTTAAATTTGCCCCCATAAAAGCATCAAAATATTTAAACGAATAAGTTAATTCCGCATAAGTTGAGAATTGATTTTCTCCTGTTGTTCCGTCATCATTTATTTTTTTGGCATCTGCTCCGTATACATTAGTTGCAATTACAGCAGATAAAGGGAATTTTTCTGTTCCGTTAAATGTCAGCGATGCTTCAAAAACATGACCGGTGGTTTCTTTTTTATAATTAAAGTAATTTTGATTAAGTAAATAATTTTGAAAATAATAATCGGTTATCATTACCGTAAACATTTCTTTGTAAAAAGTATATCCAAGATATAAATCGGACTCTTGATAACCCTGAAATTTAACAGCATAAGCACCCCAAGCACCTGCTTTAAAGCCTGATTTGCGATACTCAATACCCGGCTGAATGCAGGGCGACGCTCCAAAATCGGAACCTCTCCATATATATCTGCTCATTAAATCACAGCTAATACTAATCGGGCTTTCTTCTTTGCCGGTTTTTTCTTGTGCATATAAGTTACTAAATATTATTGCCAATAAAACTATAAAACTATATTTCTTCATCTCTTTTACTGTTTAAAAAATAACAAAGCAAAAATGTAAGAAATATTATTTTTATACAATTGTGTGATTGCGTATAATAATATAAGTGTTTTACGTAGTTTTACAATTCAATTATATTATTTTTAATGGCAAACTTTACTAAATCGACTGTGCCGTTTAAATTGAGTTTATGCATTATGTTAGTTTTATGTGTTTCCACTGTCCGGATACTGATGTTTAATTTTTCTGCAATATCCTTATTATGTAAACCCTCTACTACATAAAGTAAAATTTCGTTTTCTCTTTTAGTCAATTTCCGCAATTTATCATCGGAAACATTATTACCGTATTTTGCACTTTTAAGATAACTTTTCAGAATAGTGTCCGATATGGTTTTGCTAAAATATTCACGCCCGTCAGACACTTCGTTTATTGCCTTTAAAAGTTCGTTGCGAGTAATATTTTTGGGTAAATAACCGTTTACTCCCGATTTAATTGCATTGAAAATAAAATCTTCAGAAGTGTACATAGATAACATCAACTTCTTGATTTTCGGGAAATGTGACGAGAGTATTTTTGAAACTTCAATACCCGACATAGTCGGCAAAGAAACATCCAATAAAACAATATCAGGAATTTGTGTTTTGAGTAAATCAAAAAGTTCGTAAGCATTTTTCACCTCTCCGATAACTTTAATATTAAGACTATCTGACAAAAGGGCTTTTATACCGTCTCTTACAATTTGATGGTCATCAACCAAAATAATTTTTATTTCACTCATTTTTCTTTTTGTTAAGAGGGATTTTAATAATAATTTTTGTTCCTTTTCGGATTTTAGAAATTATTTCAAGTGTACCTGACAATAATGCGACTCTGTCTTTTATATTATTGAGTCCGTTTGATTTTATATTTTTGTTTTCAGAAGGGTCAAAACCACATCCGTCGTCTTCTATCTTAATAGTAACTATATCGTTTTTAAATGAAAGACAGATACGCACATTGTTTGCATCAGCGTGTTTAATTATGTTTGTCAGAGCTTCTTGAATGATTCTGAAAAGGTATATTTTAACTTCTGAATCAATATCTTTACCCGAGCCTTCCGCTTCATATTTTACAGTAATTTCTGTTGTTTCATTAATTTCGTTGCAAATATTTCTGACAGAGGTTGCTAAGCCAAATTCCGATAAAGCCGCAGGCATTAAATTATTGGATATTCTGCGAGTTTCTTCAATTGTTTTATCAAAAAGCAAACTCAAATCTGAAAAACTGTTCGATTTGAGCTTTAATTGATTCAGGTAACTTTCGTATTTCAATTTAAGCCCTATTAGTAATTGCCCCAAACTATCATGCAATTCTCTGGACAATCTCTGTCTTTCGGTTTCTTGTCCGTCAAATAAAGAACGTAAACTTTTGGATTTCTCAATTTCTAACTCTTTGGCTTGTTTTTTCAGCTTAACAATCATTTGATTAAAAGTCTCTGTTAATTCCCCGATTTCGTCGTCTGAATTATTATGTATTTCAACATCCAAATTTCCCGTTCCAACCTCATGGGCAGCTTGATTTAGTTTTTGAATCGGATAGGTTATTTTTTTTGAAAGTACTATAATTAGAATCAAAACTATTAGAAAAATAAAAATACTGATGAAGATTATTTCACTTCGTATTTTATAAATCGGAACAGTAACTTCTTCGAAATCAATCTCTACAAGAACAGCCCAATTAAGATTGGGTATTTTTATCATGCTATATGAACTCAATACTTTAATATCCCGATAATCATCAATGACTTTTGTACCCGGTTTATTTGCAAATACAGAATCAACCGCTTCTGTTTTTACAAGGGTATTTAATATGGAATTAGTTTGAAATCGCGAAGAACTTCGCATTAAATAATCCGATCCTACCAAATACGACTCCCCCGATTTTCCCAATCCGTTGGAAGGTTCATTATTGAGCATTATGGCATCAACGGCACTCGGCAGTATTTCAAATACAATCATACCGACAGGATTATTTAGCGAATCTGTTATCTTTGAACTTATGGTAAGAAACTTACTTAAATGCTCTGTTTTAGAAAAATCGTTAAAAAGAATATATTTACTTGCAATGGTTTTATTCCATAACAAATTATAGTTAATCGCATTTTCACTGTTTAATGTAACAGGATATACAAATTTGTTCCGCCCTACAATATAGATATTATGATAGTATTCTTTTGATATTTCATTCACAAACAGGTTGTTTGTTTTAAAGATATGACGATTGATTATTGTAAAATCAGAAGTACCGTTTAAGGTGTTAATTCTATTTACAATATTCTTAATATCAGACGATACAGCGGCTAATTGAATATCTTTTTTACAATTATAAAAGAAACTTTCTAACAAGTTGGTTTTTATTACCCTAACCGAATTTATCTGATCAAAAGATCGGTCTAGAATGGCAATCTTAGCTTTATAAAATGAAAATGATGCTACAATAACGATAATAATAATGCTTAATAGAAATGATGCTATTATTAATTTATCGGTTATTGAAAATCGTCTCATCTTAATAATTTGTTGTTAAAAATTATTTTATGTTTTTTTTAGTTAAGTTGTCTCTATAGTCCGGATTCTATTTTATTACAAAATTAGTATAAATTCTTATGTAAGGAAATACAATTCTTTTGACCTTTTTGAGTTAAAATTGTATGAATATTAAGCGTACTATTGCGTATTGAACATCTGTTATTTTATTCTTGTTCATTTATTCTGTGTTATCAACAATTGCAAATAAAGCATGGCAGGAGGAGTTGCACCTTGTACAAAACAAACAACAAAAAATATTCAAATCTGTTGATAATTGCAGAGTTACAAATCTTTCCGGACTATTCGGCGGATTGGCAGCAATATTTGTCGTTGATAATTTAAGTGTCGCAAGCCAACTTTCAGGTATCGGTATTACAATTCTAATTGCTGCTGTTTCAGTTTTTTTGTCGGAAAAATTGTTTCTCTTTTCGGAAAAAGAAAAGTTCCGTATATTGATGCGGAAGAATTTGAAGACGCAGAATAATTTCAAAAAAAGTTATACGTTTAAAGTCGGTTTTTCAGCCGACTTTTTTATTGTGCCTGCAAAACAAAAACAGTCGGACGTTTATTAATTTGCGGCTTTTGTTTTTTCCATTCCGAAATTGTTTTAGTTTTTATATATTCTGAAGATAAAGTTATGTCAGCGGCAATACAAAATAAAGTATTATTTCGACAGGTTTTCAAAACAGCATCAAACATTTTTGTATTTCGAAAAGGCGTTTCCATAAAAATTTGTGATTGATTTTCAGTTTTAGACTTTCTTTCTAATTCCTGAATTTTTTTTATACGCTCACTGTCATTTATAGGCAAATATCCGTTAAAAGCAAAATTTTGTCCGTTCATACCAGAAGAAATTAATGCCAATAAAATAGAAGAAGGACCGACTAACGGAACAACTTCAATATTTTTTTTATGTGCAATTCTAACAACATCAGCACCCGGATCGGCAATGCCCGGATTTCCGGCTTCCGAGATAATTCCTGCGGAATTTCCTGAAAAACAAGGCTCTAAATAAGCTGAAATATCTGAAATATCAGTATGTTTATTAAGTTCAAAAAAGGTTATTTCATCAATATTTTTTGTTGCCGAAACTTTTCTGATATATCGCCTTGCAGTTCGAATATTTTCTACAATAAAATAGTGCAGGTTTGTAATGATTTCAACTACATATGCAGGTATTACCTCATTTATTTCACTATTTCCCAATGTAGTAGGAATTAAATATATTTTACCTTTTTTGTTCATTTTAATAATTTATTTTTCGGGCATTAATATCAATTTACCGGAAAATTCATTAGTATCAGATTTAATACGAACAACAAATAATCCTGTATTATTTTTTCTTAAATCAATTTTTATCAATTGCTTGTCATAAGTTGAAGTTTTAATGGTTTTAATTTCACCTGAATTAAAATATTTTTGATATACAATTTTTCCTGACAAATCCGAAACAATAACATCGGCAAAAGTGAGTTTATATGTATTCAAAAATTCAATATAAAAGTAATTACTTCCCGGATTCGGATATATTGAAATTTTATTTTCAGGGATTTCAGGTGCTGCAATTTCGGTTCCGGAAATCATAAAATCGTCAATATTCCAGCCGCAATATTGATCGGCATGGTCAGTCGGACCCATAGAAAAGCGAATTAATATTTTTTTTCTGTCGGCATACGGTGCAATATTAAAACTTTGTTTTGTCCAACTTGTATCTGATATTACAGCATCGTAGTTGTGCCAAATTGTTTGCCAATCATCGGTATCTGCTTTAATATCAACAGAAACTTTATCAAATTTATATTTATCAACTCCGAGTTGTCTCTGAAAAGACAGAAAAATATTTTCATAATTCCGACAGTCAATCATCGGTGAAACGGCAAATTCTTTATCATAACCGATATTATTTTCATAATCGCCGGGGTGCTGTCCCAGTCCGCTTAAATCTGTTCCCAATATTTGTGTTCCCGAAAAAGCACTTACGGGATCAGGATTTCCTTTTTCTCCGCCGAGCCCCTGCGGTCTTCCGATTTGAAATTCACCGGTAAGTTCCCAAGTATTTCCGTTTTCAAAATTATCTTCAAATACAGTTTCGTACAAATAAAAAGTTCTTTGCAAAGTATCGTTATAAAGATATTCATCCTGAACTCCGTTCGGCAGTTCCGTCCATACTTTTAGTGTATGTTTGGCAAAAGATAAAGTAATTTCATCAAAATAAATATCCGCCATTTCACCGGTTCCGAGATTTCCCGTCCATTGTTTGGTTTTTACACCTGAATTATCAATACGGTATGAAACAACAACTGATGTTAAGGTTTGATTTCCTCTGTTTCTTATTTTAAAAAAAGGGATAAATGAATTTTGTCCGAAAGAATACATTTCAGGAGTAATAATCTGAAGAGTTTGTGCATCATTATCTGCCAAAGGAATATTCGGATCGTATCCTTCAAAACTTGTAATATTTAAATTTAAAGGATCCAGCCAATCTTTTAATCGCGTTTCTGAACTTGTTCCTTTATTCCACGACCACGAAAATTTGCCGAACCAATCCGGTTCGTCAAGAGCGGAACAAGAAGCATAGCCCCCGTGTAACTGACCGATAATTCTTCCGTTTTGATTAAAAAGCGGAGAACCGGAAGACCCGCCTTCCGTCGTGGTATTTCTGTTCCAAACAACTTTCCAATGTGATTCGGCATCACTTGAATTTCCGAGATAATAATCGGAGACAGGAGCATCATCGTCATAAGATATTTTTTTAATATCAGCACTCGGATGATGAATGCAAACCGAAGTTGCAGAAGGTGCATCTTCGTTATTCCAACCCGCATAATACACATTATACGTATATGGCGGAATATCATTCAACTCAAATAAACAAAAATCAGATTCATAATCCCTTGCACGTAAAACTGCTCCGGATAAATCATCATGAGGAGGTGAAATTGAAGGATTTGCACAGGTCGAACTTTGCCAATTAAACCAAAAAACCATATCCGAAGGATCCTCGTAACAATGATTTGCTGTTAAAATATAAGGTTTCCCGTCTTCTTTCGTATTATTAATTAATGAAGCAGAGCAAAAACCCGAACCGCCGGTAACCAACATACATACCGAGCGAATTTCATCGGCATACGTTCCGTCATCGCAAGCAACATTCATATTGCAATCCCCCGAATTACCAAAACTTTTACTCATATCTAAAATTCCTCTGAAACCATGTGTAACTCTGTTGATTACAAGTTTGCCTGAAAACGCAGCATCATTCGGTTCGTAATATTCAAAAATAATTTTATCGCCCTTTAGCAAAGTTGTAGCAAAAATACCGTTTTGTTGATTATTAGCGGAAGTAAATCCCCCCAAAACAGCCGTTTTTTCCTGATTATAAAGATACAAAACAGCCCCGTCCGGCACAGTGTATTTTTTAAATCTAAAATTTAATGTAAGAGCATTTTCCGAAACAATCATCAATCGATATAATGTCCCTTTCGATAATTTCTCTGCAAGTGCTGTTTTTTTTAAATCAATATCAACTGAAATATTTTTTCCGAATTGCCAAGGTTTATCTTTTGTTTCGCCGGCTTCTGCATCATTTTTCAATTTTTCATTATTTAACTTAGGAAGTATAAAAATTTCAGGTATTTTGTTTTGTGATTTCAGCTTATACTCAGGATTAAAACTTTTCGGTTTTCCGCCGATATTAAGTTGTGCAGATAAAAATTGAAAATCTGCCAAAATCAAAATTACAACAATTATCTTTTTAAATCTCATAATATAAAACTCATTTTGCTTTGCAAAGATTGTCATAATTTATAATTTTACATGATTTTTTTTATAAAATAAATGTAAATATCTTGAAAATAACATTTCTCGGAACCGGAACTTCACAAGGTGTACCTATGATCGGCTGTGATTGTGATGTATGTCGCTCCAAAAATCCGAAAGAAAAACGTTTAAGAAGTTCTGTTCTTATTCAGGTAAACGGAAAAAATATTGTTATTGATGCGGGACCTGATTTTCGTCAACAAATGTTGCGGGAGAATGTTCATCGTTTGGATGCTGTGATATTGACACACGAACATAAAGATCATGTCGGCGGATTGGATGATGTCAGGGCATTTAATTACATCCAAAAAAAACCGATGGATATTTATGCCGAAGAAAGAGTTTGCAATATCCTGCAAACAAGAGATTTTGCCTATGTTGAAGAACGTAAAAATTATCCCGGCATTCCGAAAATAAATTTTAATATTATTGAAAATAAAACATTTTTTATCGACAATATTGAGATAATTCCCATAAGAGGGATGCATATGAAGTTGCCTGTTTTCGGGTATCGTATAAATAATTTTGCCTATATTACTGATATGAATTATATAAGTAGTGAGGAAAAAGAAAAGTTAAAGAGCGTTGACGTGCTGATTATTAATGCTTTACGAAGAAAAAAACATGTCTCGCATTTTAATCTGGAAGAAGCAATAAAAATAATTGATGAAGTAAAGCCGAAACAAGCATTTTTAACACATATCAGTCATAAATTAAGTTTTGAACACGAAGACATTAAAACATTACCCGAAAATATAAATTTGGCTTATGACGGACTTTCAATAATTATATAATTGACAATTTAATATTGAATTAAAATAATAAACCCAACATTACAATTAACAAATAAGTAATACTTTTATTGTTATATTTGCAAAACTCACATTCTCAATTTTATACATCTGCAAAATATGTTTACCGAAAAAGACCTGCAACAATTTAAAGAAAAAAATATACCGAAAGAACAAGTTCTGAAGCAAATAAAAATTTTTGAAAAGGGTTTTAAGTTTATGAATATTATTGCTCCGGCAACCGTCGGAAACGGTATTTTAAAACCCGAAAAACAAGAAATAACCGATTTTATCAGCGAATATGAGAAAATTCAAAATTCCGAAAAAATCGTAAAATTTGTTCCTGCTTCGGGTGCGGCAAGTCGAATGTTTAAAGAATTATTTTCCGTATTAAACGGTGAAAAAAATATTAACGAAGACAAAAGTTTTAATTCGGCATATAATTTTATTCAAAATATTGAAAAATTTGCTTTTTATGATGATTTAAAAAATATTTGCGACAACAATACCGACTTTAAAACGGAATATAACAAAGTTTTTTCCTGTTTGTTAAGCGAAAACGGCTTAAATTACGGAAACTTACCGAAAGCTTTATTGAAATTTCATAAATATAAAACCGAGAACAGAACACCGGCTCAAGAGCATTTAACGGAAGGAGCAAAATATGCCTCGTCCGGAAACAAAGTTTTTATTCATTTTACTGTTTCTCCGGAACACAGAGATTTATTTGAAAAACATATAGAACAAACAAAAGAAAAATACGAAAAATTTTTGAACACAAAATTTGAAATAAACTATTCGGTTCAAAAAACTTCTACCGACACAATTGCCGTTGACCTCAACAACAAAGCGTTCAGAAATCCTGACGGCTCAATACTTTTCAGACCGGGCGGACACGGTGCTTTAATCGAAAATTTAAACGATATTGATGCCGATATTATTTTCGTAAAAAACATTGACAACGTTGTTCCCGACAGACTGAAAAGCGACACCGTAACATACAAAAAAGTTATTGCGGGAATGTTGATAAAAACAAGGAAAAGAATTTTTTCATACATCGAAAAACTTCAGAAATCTGCTGATATTGAAACAATTAACGAAGTTAAAAACTTTCTCAAAAACAAACTTTTTATAACACTTGACAACAAATTTGAAACAAAAACCGACAACGAAAAAGCAAAATATCTTATAGAAAAACTCAATCGCCCTATAAGAGTTTGCGGAATGGTAAAAAACGAAGGAGAACCGGGCGGAGGTCCGTTTTTCGTAAAAAAAGAGAGCGGTTCGATATCGCTGCAAATTGTTGAAAGTGCTCAAATTGATATGAATAATCCGAAAAAAGCGGAAATCGTTAAAAATGCAACACATTTTAACCCCGTGGACTTGGTTTTAAGCGTAAAAAATTACAAAGGCAAAAAATTTGACTTAAAAGATTACATTGACCCCGAAACAGTTTTTATTTCGCAAAAATCAAAAGACGGAAAAGACCTTAAAGCTCTTGAACTTCCCGGATTGTGGAACGGTGCAACGGCAAATTGGAATACACTTTTTGCAGAAGTACCGATTTCTACTTTTAATCCGGTAAAAACGGTTAACGATTTATTGAGAGAAACACATCAGTAATGAATTATAAATTGCAGATAGTCATCGTATAAAAATTAATCAATAATCAAATACAAAATACTTATAAAAAAATAATCACATTAATTTTAATATGAACCATAAAAAAGCAATACTCCTCGGCATAATTATTTTATTTTTTTCATATTCTTTTTCGCAAACCGAATTTGAATACAGAAATAAAATATACAAAAAAAACATTAAAACCGTGCTGTTTTACAGAGCCGGATGGGAATTTACGTATCCCGTTCTCGAACTTAATTCCGGCAAGCAACTAATTTTGGAATTTGATGATTTAAATCCGGAATTAACCGACTATTACTACACGATTATACATTGCACTGCCGACTGGCAACCATCTGATTTAAACCCGCTTGAGTATATTTCAGGTTACGAAGAAGAGCAAATTGACAATTTTGAAAACTCTTTCGGAACTCTTATTCAATACACACATTATTCTTTAATTTTTCCGAACGAAAATATGAAACCGGTTATTTCCGGAAATTATTTACTTTTGGTTTATGAAGATTACGACAGAAACAAACCCGTTTTAACAAGGCGTTTTTATGTTGTAACACCCAAAGTAAAAGTTAAAGCCGTCGTAAAACGTTCTACTCAAGTAAGTGATATGAATACTTCACAAGAAATAATCGTTGATGTTACGGATGAACAAAATTACATTACAAATCCGCAGGACGATTTTTCCGTAACAATAGCTCAAAATAACAGCCAAGATATAATTCTGACAGGTTTAAAACCGAATTTTATTAAAGGAAATGTTTATGAATTTTATGACCCGCACGTTTTAAAATTTCTCGGAGGAAACGAATTCAGATATATAAACACAAAAAGCACAAAATTCGTTACCGACCGTATTCAGTCAATTCATTTTAATCGTCCCTACTATATTTTTGAAGTTATCCCGGAAGAATGCAATCCCTCTCCTACATACAGCTATTTTCAGGATATTAACGGAGAGTTGCTTATTACTGCGGAACACGTCGGCAATCCGACACTTGAAGCCGATTATGTTTTAGTCGATTTCTCTTTTTATTGCAATAAAGTTTTGCCTGAAGGAAATTTATATGTTTACGGAGCTGTTTCCGATTGGAATTGTAACGACAACAACAAAATGACTTACGATTACGGAACAAAATCTTACAATTTAAGAATACTTTTAAAACAAGGTTTTTATAATTACCAATATGTTTTATGCAAAAAAGGCAGCAATATTCCGGATTTAACATATACCGAAGGTAATTATTATCAAACCGAAAATAATTATGTAATATTTTTATACAATCTTCCTCAAGGAGGGCAATACGACGAGCTAATCGGCTATAAAGTTGTAAATTCTTTGAAAATTCACTAAAATGACTTCCCGAAAAGAAATTATTATTACGGCTCCCGATATATATTCAGAAAAACTTAAAAATGAATTTGTAAAATCAGGATTTGAAGTTTTTAAATTTCCCGTTACTGAAATTTCGTTGTTTGACAATCCTTTATTTCATAATTTTTACAAAAATATCAAAACCTATGATTATATTATTTTACCAAGCAGAAATGCCGTTAAAAGTTTTTTTACTCACGCCGAAAAATATAAAGTCCCTGCTTATTTAATTCAAAAACTTAATTTTGCCGTTATAGGTAAAGATATTGATTTCCTCAGACATTTCGGCATTTTCAATGTTTTAAAAAGTCAAGAAGCAAGTACATTCGGTATTTATAAGGCATTAAAAGAAATAAAGGTAAAAAAAGTCGTAGTATTTGCACCCAAAACCGAAAAAATTACGGAACCTGATATTATACCTGATTTCACGACTGCCTTGAAAACAATTACCGAGGTAGAAAGAATTGATGCTTATATTACTAAACCGAACAAATCGTTTAATAAAGAAATTTTACAAAAGATTAAGAAAAACAATTATGATTTAATAGCTTTTACAAGCGGCGGTGAAATTGAAGCCCTTAAATATATTTTAAACGATTCTTTTTTGTTTTCTCGTTTAAAATTTGCTTGTTTCGGACCTTATACAAATTCAACAGCTTTGAAATTAAATATCAGAGCTAAAGTAACAGGTAAAAAGTTTTACTCTTTCAAAGATTTTGCCGAAACATTAAATCATTATTTCAGTAATCCGAATTCGATTACTGATTAGCTTTCAATAATTATTTTTGCCGCTTGTGTCGCTTGTTTAATTCTGTCGGCTAAACCTACACCGTCACGCATACTTCCCGCCAAATAAAGATTTTTCCTGACTTTGCACAACTTTAGACATAAAGCATTAATATTCAGCGTGGTACAATTCCGGATAGGCACTACAAAGCTTAAATAATTTCGTAAGGGATTGTTGTATATTTTGTATCATAAAATTGAAGTATATTATAGGCATCTTCCTGAATTTTTGAATGTAGTGCATATTGTGTTAAAACACGAGCTTCATTTTCATTCAATGCAGTTCCGAATTGTCTTATTATCTTCGTTTAACCTTTTTCTCGACATTGATGTTTTCAACCGACAGAATGGCTGTCTTTGGGGAATTCTTATTTGCTTTTCTTCTTACAAACATATTACAATATATATATCCCTGATTACCACACTACATTGACTGTTTTAGGAATTTCTGCTTGTGTGCGAAGTCCGGAAAAATATTCCGAAAAAGTGTCCGAAAATTACAAATTATATCTGTAACCGGAATGGAGCACACGCAAAACAAATACATCAAAAATTATTAAATACATTTAAAAAAATCCGAAATGGAATTTATCTGTCCAATTGCATAAATATTGACTAATTCCGTAATTTAGAACTTCTATGTTTTCCGTTTTTTCTTTTTGGCGGCAGGGAAAAGGATATTATTTAAAATAAGCCGATATCCGGGTGAATTCGGGTGCATATTCAAATCTGTTTTCGGATCTCCCACAAAATGCTGATAATCTTCCGGGTCGTGTCCGCCGTAAAAAGTCCAAGTTCCTTTTCCGTATTCTCCGTGAATGTAGCGTGCTTCATGATGAGACTTTAACTCGCCCATTATAAGCACATTAGACTTTATTAAATCTTCATTAAAAGCCGTTGTTTGCCCCATAAAACCTTTTATTATTTTAGTATGATTTTGACAAAGCATAGTCGGAACCGGATCCCATTTTGCCGAAAAATCAAATAATGTAAAATAATCATTTTCTTTACTGACTTTTCGTGTTCTCGTAACATCAATATCCGAAAACTCATATTCATAGGGGTTTGTAACTAATGTAAAATTTTTGAATGCTAAAGTTTTTGTATAATCTAATTTTTTTTGGCAATCGGGATCTTCCGGATCTCCGTCGAACATTGAAGCACAAATATCTGTATTTTCTGCTGCCAGTGCAATATCATAAGTATCTGTTGCCGAGCACATAGCAAACATAAAACCGCCTGAAAAAATAAATTCTTTAATACGTTTTGCCACAAACAATTTTAACTTTGACACTTTTTTAAATCCCAAACTCAGAGCATCGGCTTCCGCTTGTTTTTTATTTTCTTTATACCAAGAAGCATAGCGATATGCCCCGTAGAACTTACCGTATTGCCCCGTAAAATCTTCGTGATGCAAATGCAGCCAATCGTATTTTGAAAGTTCTCCGTTTACAATTTCTTTATCATAAATTTGTGTGTAGGGAATTTCTGCATAAGTTAAAACTAAAGTAACGGCATCATCCCAAGGTTGATTTGTTTTAGGAGCATATACAGCAATTTTCGGTGCTTTCTCTAATTTCATTTTATCCATATTCACTTCAGGGCTTGCAATTCTGTTGTAAATCAATGTCATCTCCGCATCACTCACAACTTCAAAACTCACCCCTCTTACAGTGCATTCATCGGTAATATCTTTAGAATAATCCATACTGAAACTGCCGCCTCGATAATTCAGCAACCAATTAATTTCCAATCCGTTTTGCAAAACCCAATACGCTATTCCGTATGCTTTTAAATGATTTTTTTGAGATTCATCCATCGGAATTAAAATACTTGAACCTAAAGCAATACGAAAAATTATTAACAATAAAATAAACAGAGAAGTTTTTTTCATATCAAAAAATAATTTAAAATATTAAAACGGAACATCTTCTCCGTTATTGTCAGAAAAACCAATATCAGGGAATGAAGTATCGGCAGATTTCGAATTATCAAAAAAATCATCTTCACCATTATTTATCTTTGATTCAAAAGTAACGGAATTTGCAGCACCTTCATCAAGCGGCGGTAAAAAATTTTCATTAAACTCTTCAAATCGAGCAAATTCTTCGCGAAATCGGAGGTTTACATCTGTTACAGCACCGTTCCTGTGTTTTGCAATTATAATATTTGCCAATCCTCGCGTTGAATTTCCGTCATCATCCTCGGTAATACCCATTTTTTCGGGACGGTGAATAAAAATTACAATATCTGCATCTTGCTCAATAGCACCCGATTCACGAAGGTCGGACAACTGAGGTCGTTTATTTCCGGAACGCATTTCTACGGATCTGTTTAACTGAGATAAAGCAATTATCGGTAAATTTAATTCTTTTGCAATGGCTTTTAATCCTCTTGAAATCATACTTACTTCTTGTTCCCTGTTGCCTCTTGTTTCGGAAGAGCCACTCATAAGTTGCAAATAATCAATCACAATTAAATCAATATCTTCTCTTGTTTTTAATTTCCTGCATTTTGAACGCAGTTCATTTAAACCTATTGCCGGTGTATCATCAATAAAAATACGGGCTTTTTCAAGACTTTTTATTTTAGATTCTAATTGTTTCCATTCATGACTTTGCAAATTTCCGCTGCGCAATTTCTCACTTCCTAATTCTGTTTCGGAAGAAATTAAACGCATAACTAATTGAACAGAAGACATTTCCAATGAAAACAATGCAACCGACTTATTATGATTAACACCAATATTCCGAGCCATAGAAAGCACAAATGCGGTTTTACCCATTGACGGTCGTGCTGCAATAATTACCAAATCAGAATTTTGCCAACCCGATGTAACTCTGTCTAATGAAGAATATCCTGAAGGAACGCCACTTAATCCGTCTTCTCTTTTTTGAGCTTCTTCTATTTGATGAATGGCTTCATTCATTACAGAATCAATTTGCATAGCTTCTTTGTTAACAGAACCCAAAGCCAAATCAAACATTCCCTGTTGCGAAAATTCCAAAATTTCCTGCACGTCAATTGATTCATCGTAAGAGCGTGTTTGAATTTCGGAACTTATTCTGATTAACTCTCGTTTGATATATTTTTCAGCAATTATTTTTGCATGATATTCAATATGTGCCGCAGAACCTACCCTTGATGATAAACTGACGACAAATGCCGGTCCGCCGACTTCATCTAAATCGCCGTTCTGTTTCAGCTTCTCAATAATCGTATGATAATCAATAGGTTGATGATTTAATGATAAATCCTGAATGGCTTTAAATATTTTTTGATGTTCTGTTTTATAAAAACTTTCAGGTTTTAAAATATCCAGAACAACAATATCTTTCCCTCGTTCAAGCATCAATGCTCCGAGAACGTCCATTTCAATATCCGTTGATTGCGGAGGCAATTTTCCGAGTTGTTCGTTAATATCAAATACCGGATTTTTTTTATATGTTTTTGAAGTTTGTTTTGCCATTTAGTTATTGTTTCTCAGACAAACAGAGACAGTTTCTGTTACTGCCTCAAATTATGTATCTGAATTTCTGATTATTATAGTTTAAAATAAATTTTAGATTAATAAATTTAAAGGCTTTTTTTCATTTTCTGACAAATAAAATTATTGGATTAGGCTTAAAACTGATTAAGATAATATGTTATCAAATAAAGAATACTAAAACTTTTTGTTATGTAAGTTAAAATACCTTTTTTCACACAAAAAATGCTTAGAATCAAGGAAAAGATGCTAAGAAAAATGTTTTTAAAAAATTTGCTTAAATGCCGGATTCAATAAAATTATTCATTATAAACACCGATATTGATATATTTTTGCTCACGTTTCAAAATACGCTCTTTTGCATCAGTTTTTTCAAGTTCTTTTATTTCTTTAACAATTGTTTCTTTAACCCGTTTAAAAATTTCTTTAGGGTTTACATGAGCTCCTCCGAGCGGTTCTTTAATAATTCCGTCAATTAAACCGTTTGCAAGCATATCTTCGGGAGTTAATTTCAAAGCATTCGCCGCTTTTTCTTTATATTCCCAACTTCTCCACAGAATAGAAGAACAAGATTCGGGAGAAATAACAGAATACCAAGTATTTTCAAGCATAAAAACTTTATCGCCGACACCGATACCTATTGCACCTCCGGAAGCACCTTCTCCTATAATAATACAGATAACAGGCACTTTTAAACGAAACATTTCATAAATATTTCGAGCAATGGCTTCACCTTGTCCGCGTTCTTCGGCTTCCAAACCGGGATATGCTCCGGGAGTATCAATTAATGTAACAATAGGTTTATTAAATTTCTCTGCCAATTTCATCAATCTCAAGGCTTTTCGATAACCTTCGGGATTTGCCATTCCGAAATTCCGATATTGACGACTTTTTGTATCAGAGCCTTTTTGCTGCCCGATAAACATATAAGTTTTTCCGTTAACTATACCAAAACCTCCGACCATAGCTTTATCATCTTTAAAACCTCTGTCTCCGTGAAGTTCTGTAAAATCTCCGCCGGTTAGATAGTTTATATATTCCAATGTATAAGGTCGCTCTGAATGACGAGACACTTGTACCCTCTGCCAAGGTGTTAAATTTGAATAAATCTCTTTCCGTGTTTTATCAATTTTCTTTTTTAAATCATCAATTGTTTGACTGATATCAACACCTGATTCTTCCCCTATTTCAATTGCTTTTTCTAATTGTTCCTGTAATTTTCCGATTGGTTCTTCAAAGTCAAGTAAAATCATTTATCTTTGTTTTTAAATTGAATGTGTAAATTTAAGAATTTTAATTGAAGTTTATAGAGTAAATAGTTATTAAAAATCTTAACAACCAAATAATATTCTGTATATAAAACAGTTATAAATTACATTTTTAAAAATAAAATTTTAATGCTTGTTTTTCCGAACGCAAAAATTAATATTGGTTTAAATATAACCGAAAAAAGACCGGATGGTTTTCATAATTTAGAAAGCGTTTTTTATCCGATTAACTTATCAGATATTCTGGAATTTGTTACTTCGGAAAAAAAGATAAATTTTACGAACAGCGGCTTACAAATCGGTGTTTCCGACAACGATAATTTAGTATTAAAAGCATATTATCTTCTTAAAAAAGATTTTAAACTGCCTGAATTAAACATTCATTTACACAAAATTATTCCGTTCGGTGCCGGATTGGGAGGCGGTTCTTCAGATGCTGCTTTTATGCTTAAAGCATTAAATCAATATTTTGAATTGAATATTTCCGAATATAAATTACAATTTTATGCACAAAAACTTGGCAGCGATTGTCCTTTCTTTATAACTAATAAGCCCGTTTTTGCCGAAGGAACGGGAAATATTTTTACGAATATTGACTTAGATTTAAGTTCATATTATATTTTGCTTGTAAAACCGAATATTCACATAAGCACAAAAGATGCTTTTTCTGAGATAAAACCGAAGAAACCGAAAATATCATTAAAAGAAATTATTAAATTGCCTGTAAAACAATGGAGGGAGCTAATTAAAAATAATTTTGAAGAACCGGTTTTTAAAATGCACCCTGAAATAAAAAATATAAAAGAAACTTTGTATAACAGGGGGGCTGTTTATGCTCAAATGAGCGGCACGGGCTCAACAGTTTACGGAATCTTTGAAAAAAAACCGGAAAATTTTAAAGAATTTGAAAATTACTTTACTTTTCAAGACAAACTTTAAAAATACCCCCGAATATTTCTAATTTCTTGTTTCTTGTTTTTCTGCATCTTTTCTTAATTTTTCCAAACCTCTTTCCATTTCATTCTTGCTTACGGATAAAACAATCAAATGGTCATCTTCATCAACTTTTCTGTAACGTTCTTTTTCGTCAACGGGGTTAATAATAACATCTCTTATAATTCCGTCTTCTTCTTCTTCCAATAATTGTTTTATTATATTTTTATCAATTATAATATTATTATTTTCATCGTGAAAAACAATATGTATTCCCACTAACAAGATACCGGCTTTTCTTAATATAACAACAAGTTCATCAAAAGTTTTATTTTGAAGAAAATGATGCTCCGGCAATGATAAATCAATTTTATAGAATTCGTTATATTCATTATACTGCATAATTTCATCCAATACCTTTGATACGCCGTGATTAAACAAAGATTGTTTCATAATTGCTTTTCTGTAATTTCCTGCTACTACAATTTCATTAACATCGGCATCGTATAAACTTTCACGATAATCATCATAATTTATCTCGGCAATTATATATATATTGTCAGTATTTGCACCGATTTTGTATTTTTTATATGATGATATGTTTTTATTGTCATTTAAAGTTACACTTTTAAATTTGTTTTTTACATTATCTATAACAGATTTTTTACTTGATTTTCCGGCATTCCTTTTCTTTTTTGTATATCTTGAAATTGCGTGTGCTCTCATTACGGTTCGCTCGTCAGAAATTCTTGTATTATCATCAGACAAAAGAATAATTGTTTCGGCTTTTTCAACATTTGCCAACTCCAAAATATAACGGTCAAGAGCATTTCCTTGTATTATATCAATTTTTTTAATGTCTTGTAATTCTTTTATATCCGGATATTCATTTCTGACGTATTTTATATCCGGAACTACACAAACTATTTTCAAATTTGTATCGTTATATTGCTTTGCATCAGATAATATTTCTTTTACAAATATTCCTGTTGAAGAGTTCCATCCGAAAATTACCAAATGATTATTAAATTTTGTTTCCATAATTCCGTTTTTTCGTTTTCTGTTTATCTTATATGAAACATATTCAGAAACTCCGATAAAGACAGTTCCTATCCAAAAATATAATGAATTAAGTGCAAGCATCACTTTCCCGAGAATTGAAAGAGGAAAAATCCCGTTATTATTTCCCGTAATCGTAGTAATAAACAGCCAGTAATAAAAATCTTTATGACTGAGATTTAAAAGAGGGCTTTTTATTCCGATATCCAGATAAAACTCTCTTTCGGAATAAAGCAGTAATTCCGTACTTGAAAAATATAAAAAAATAAGAATAAAAAATCCGAAATAAAAGTGATTATGCCTCCTCCAATAATATAAAAAGTTAATTTCAGGAAACCATCTTCCTTTTTTCAGGTAATAAATAAATGATATCGTAAATAAAAGCAAAAATATCATCAAATAAGGCATTAAATTATTTGCTTTTATTCCGATTTTTTCATTTAAGAAATCTGATAAAGGGAGATTCTTAAGTTGAAAATATTCATTATTTTTATTTTTTATAAATTTATTATATGTTTCTTTAATTAAATTATGATAATAAATATTTGAAGGGTCTATATTTTTATTAAGTAAAGCAGTACTGAGAATTTGCGATGAATCTATTATTCCTATATTGTTTTTTGAATCGACCAAAAAACACCACGTTCCTAATGAATATTGACCGGCTTTATCTGACAAAAGAGTGGTATGTATAACCTTAATCTTATTCTCTATCAATTTGGCATCCGCATAAGATAAAAATACTTTATTTATTCCCGGAATATTTTCTAATTCTCGTATCGGCAAAGAAAAACTTATTAATAAATCTATATTTCCGTTAATTAAATCATTTGTAAGTTGATTATAATTATTTTCTGTAACTTCTATATTATCAAAATCCAAATTAAGAAATTTAAGTAGGGTTTTATACAAACTGTAACTGTATCCCGTTTTACCGGTAATTCCTAATTTTAAACGTTTTACTTTAGAAATACTGTCTAACTTTCGAATATTAATATTTTTGTTAAATGAAGAATAAATAAGAAATTTTTCTTGGTACAAAGGCATTATAACTTCCAGATTTTCAAAACTTTGCTCTTCATTATATATACTTTTCAATATAATATTTCTCTGAACAATTGCAAAGTCAATTTTATTATCTTTAAGTAATTCTATATTTTCATTTGAACCGTTTGTTTTTATTATTAAGAAATTAAATTCCGGCAAATAATAATTATATTGTTCTGCAATATATTTGCCTGTTTTATAATAGTTGCCGCCTTGACTTCCCGTTCCTATAATAAAATTATATTGTGTTTGTTGAGAAAATAAAACAGTTGAATTTAAGCCTATTATTAAAAATGTCAATTCCTGAAATTGGTTGACTAAAAATTAGTCATTTTAAACAATTTCAGATGAAAGACAAAAAACAAAACAGTCGAAAAAAAAGTTATGAAAAAGTAACTTTTGAACACAAATTATTCGTCATTGACCAAATCA
>JAJRUH010000047.1 GCA_024277895.1 Bacteroidota bacterium
AAATAGTATCGAGAATTTTCGCAATAGTTCTAAGGGGAACGCCTTATGTAAATACTGTAAAATATATTGCTTGAAAAAATTGTTAATAACTTTTACAAAATTTGCTTGTTTTAATCATAGAATACTGAAAAACACTAATAGATTTGTGTTTCAGTTACTTATAAGGTTATTTACATATGCAAGTGCAAGGTTTTTAATTCATTTCACCCTATTTCCTTGCACTTGTGTGAAATATTTTAGCTGCCCACAGGCACACCATCTTTCAAATTTCTCTTATTTCGTAGTATTTATATACGACTTCAAACGAGAAACTTGAAATCTAATGCACCTGTGAGCTTTTCAGCAAGCCCTATATTAATTCAAAAATCTTAGGCAAAAAAATCACCAAAGCCAAAATAAAAGCTCCTATTGCAGAAATTAATACCGCACCTGCCGATACGTCTTTAATTATTTTTATTTTATCGTGATAATCCGGCGATACAAAATCGCACAAATATTCAACAGCCGAATTTATGGTTTCTGCAGCAAGAACAATAAAAATTGCTATTATTATTGCCAACCATTCGGTTTTTTCGACGGAAAAAATAATTCCGGCTGCAATTACTAAAATCGTTGCTGCAATGTGTATTTTGAAATTTTGTTCTTTTTTAAATACGTAAATAATGCCGTTTGCTGCGTGAATAAATCGTTTCATTTATAAAACTTATTCGTTAATTTTTTCTTTTATAAGTTTAATAACCGTATCATATCTTCCTTTTAAATTGTAAACGGCAACAGTATCGGGCAGATTATTGTTCTGATACTCTTCGTTTTGGTGCATTGTTACTAATATTTTAAGTGCATTGTAACAGTCGTTTAATTCTGCGTGTTTTTGTGAAATATCGGCAAGCAGCGAGGTAATTTTTTCGGTTTTGGTGTTGAAAGAATTTTCATTTTCACTTAATTTTTCAAATATTTTTTCTCTCAAAACACTGTCTTGAATTAATTCAATATTATTGTATGCCGCATTATAATAATCTTGATTATTTGAAAAGTATTTATTTATATTTTCCGTATTTTCGGCAGTCTCATTTTTTAATTTTGTTATTTTTTTTTCTAATGCTTTAATTTCTTGATTTTTTTCAAGAATTTCATTATATAAATTTGTGATTAAGTCCGGATTGCTTCTTTTTAATGAAGAAATATCATTGATAACGGATTTGTCTTGAAACGATTCGGGTGTATCCGCAGCTTTTTGTTGACAAGACAACAACAGACTTATAAGAATTAAGGCAGAAATTAAAGTTAAATTTTTCATAATTTTTGAGTTTAAATTATCAAATTAGAATTTTCAGACAGCATTTTTAAAGAGTAACACTCAAAATATTTTGTAACATAATTTTTTTTGTTTACAGTTTTTCGAGACTTAAATCTTGATTCCTATAAGAATAACATCATCGGTTTGTTCATAATTTCCTTTCCATTGATAAAAAAAACGTTCGACAATATCTTTTTGTTCTTTCATACTTTTATTTTGAATATTCAGGATCATATTTTTAAAACGTTTATTCATAAGTTTTTTTCCTTTAACTCCGCCCATTTGGTCAACAAATCCGTCAGAAAACATATAAATTGTGTCGTCTTTTTCGAGCTTAATATTTTGTGTTTTAAACGGTTGAATGATAGGATGTAATCCTATGTGCATTTTGTCGGGTTTGAAATGAAATAAAATATGATTCTCCGAATCTGTAATAGTATAATCCGAATTTTCAAAATCCCTGAGATTTTTTTTATTTTTAACGATAAAGATTGGATTTTTAGCACCCGAAAATTGAATTTCATTTGTTTTAGTATCTAAGATTATTATTGATAAATCAATTCCGGAAACGGAGATTGCATCTTCTGCATCTTGTTTTAAAGAAGTTATAATTTTATCTTTGAGTATGTCTAATATTTCACCCGATTTCAATTCTTGTTCGGTTTCATTAATAATATCATTAAGCGAAGAAATTCCGAGAACACTCATAAAAGCACCGGGAACACCGTGACCCGTACAATCTCCGGCTACAATTACTGTTTTATTGTAATGTTGCGCAAACCAATAAAAATCACCGCTTACAATGTCTTTAGGTTTGTAAAAAATAAAATGTTTTAAGTTTTCGGGGAGTTTGTTAATATCCGGTAAAATTGCTTCTTGTATTCTGCTTGCATAGCGAATGCTTTGCATAATTTCATCATTTTGCAGTTCAATTTTTTTGCGTTGCAATTCATTTATTTCAAGTTGTTTTTCTATAAATTTATTCAAATAATATTGTGTTTCTACAACAATTAAAAAACTTAAAACTAATGTAACATATTTTAAATATCGAGCGTGAAAAAGAACTAACGGGTCGTTAACATATTCCGGAACAGTCCAGGCAAAGAAAAACACGGTAAGTAAAAAGAAAAACGAAAACAAAATTGTTTCAAGTATAACAAACTGATTTCTGGTAAGGTATATAAAACCGAGAATTTTTATCTTCATTTTATTTTTTCATTATATTGAAAATGAACAAAAAGATTATTAACTTTGATGTGAAAAATTGCACTTAAAAAACAAATTTACCTAAAATTTTTAATATTATGAGAATATTTGAAAAAATAAAAAATAAAAAACTTAAAAAAGAGAGCATTAAAAGACAGACTTTATTCATCAGCGGTTTGCTTTTCGGAATTATTCCTTTTCTTTTTATTATTTATTTATTAATCGGGCCTTTGATTAAAGTGATAAAAAAGGATTTTTCATCTGAAACGATGATAACGATTAGTGAAAATTTACGCATTCGTTCGGATAAAGATAAAAATGCTTATGTTATCGGTTCGTATCCTTTCGGAACAAAAGTTGAAGTATATCAGGTGTTTGATAATAATTGGGCAGAAGTTTCGATTGGCAATAAGAAAGGTTATATGTCTTTTGAATATTTAGTTTTACCGGAAACTTTTTATATTATTGAAGGTATGTTCGGGAATGATAATGCTAAAAAATTAATTGCATCTACAAAATACAGAATAGCAATTTCAAATTATTTAAAATCGAATAATTATACTACAAAAATTTCAAAAAGCGAAAGAGAGAAATTATACGGGAAAAATTCAAAAAAAGAAATGTGGCAAATTTTTGCCGAACCTCCCAAAGCCGAATTTAATTCCTTCTGTTATGGTGATTATAATGGTGATAGTCAGAGAGATGCAGCATTCATTCTTACAAATATTAAATCTGGTAAACGAAAGTTGATTGTTTTAGAAGTTAATAATGATATCGCAGGAAGATACGGGAATTTAATCGGGACAAAAGATTTGAATGAAGATTATGTGTATATTAAAAATATTCCGAAACGAACTAAAATGATTGTTAGAGACAGTCTGCAAAGGATTGATGTTGATGCTGTTTTACTTGGTGTAAACAGATCAAAAAGTTTTAATGATACAGATACTTTAATGATTTATAACGGCAGGGATTTTGATTATTTTCCGCAAATTATAAAAGATAATTAAGTTTTTGAATTCATATTGATACGAATAATTTATAAATTAATTCATTCCGAAAACTCTGAAAGTTGCATTTGTCAGGACATTACAAAACATAAGATGTTGTATGCTAACTCGTTGCGTTTATGATGATTTAAAGCTGATTTCTTAAAACAAAGTTTTCGGAGCGAGTCCGTAAATTTATTATCATAATTTCATTTCCGGAATTTTACCCTCAACGATTAAATTTCCTTCTGTTGCATTTTTTATGTCTTCAATGCTTACTCCGGGAGCGCGTTCAATAAGTTTAAATCCTGTTTCAGTAACATCCATAACAGCTAAGTCTGTTACAATTCGTTTTACACAAGCCACACCTGTTAGCGGCAAAGTGCATTTTTTCAACAATTTGGATTCTCCGTTTCGGTTTGTATGCGTGGTAGCTACAATAATGTTTTTGGCAGAAGCAACCAAATCCATCGCACCTCCCATGCCTTTTACCAATTTTCCGGGGATTTTCCAACTTGCAATATCTCCGTTTTCCGAAACTTCAAAAGCTCCGAGGACGGTTAAGTCAATATGTCCGCCTCTGATCATTGCAAAGCTTGTTGCCGAATCGAAGAAAGAAGCTCCTTTCATTGCTGTTACGGTTTGTTTGCCTGCATTTATTAAATCCGGGTCGGCTTTACCTTTTTCCGGAAACGGTCCTATGCCGAGAAGTCCGTTTTCCGATTGAAGTGTAACCTCCATTCCTTCAGGTATGTAATTTGCCACTAAGGTGGGAATTCCGATTCCGAGATTTACATAATACCCGTCTTTTAATTCTTGTGCAATTCGTTTTGCTATGCCGTTTTTATCAAGTGCCATAATAGTATTATCGTTAAATTAATAAAATTATATTTTGTATGTTAATTGTGAAGTCAAAATATTTTATAGTGTTGTTTCAAACTCAATACGTTTTTCATAATTTGTTCCTTTGAAAATACGTTGTACAAAAATTCCGGGTGTATGAATTTGATTGGGATCTAATTCTCCCGCAGGTACAAGTTCCTCAACTTCGGCAACTGTTATTTTTCCGGCTGTTGCCATCATATTATTAAAATTATTTGCCGTATTGCTGTATATTAAGTTTCCCGAATAATCACCGTATTTTGCTTTTACAAAAGCGAAATCTGCCGTTAAAGCTGTTTCCAGAAGGTGCATTTTTCCGTTAAATTCTCTTACTTCTTTATCTTCTGCGACTTCGGTTCCGTAGCCTGCCGGAACAAAAAATGCCGGAATTCCCGCACCGCCGGCTCTGATTCTTTCTGCAAGAGTACCCTGCGGATTTAGTTCAACTTCTAACTCGCCGCTTAAAAATTGACGTTCAAACTCCTTATTTTCACCGACATATGAAGCAATCATTTTTTTTAGTTGATGGTCGCGTAAAAGTACTCCTAAACCGAAATTGTCAATTCCCGCATTATTAGAAATACAAATTAAATCGTTTATTCCGCTTTCAGCCAATGCTTTCAGGCTGTTTTCCGGAATGCCGCATAACCCGAATCCGCCGAGCATTAAGGTCATTCCGCTTTTTATACCTTTTATGGCTTCTTCGGCATTTTTTACAACTTTATTCATAACAAAATATTTTAAATTGATTAATAAACGTCATCGTCCTGATTATATTGAGAATTATTTTCAGGATGCATTTCATCATATTTTTCACAATCAAGTTCCACTCCGTCATACAGGGGAGGTTTTTTAAACGGTTCTTTAGAGATTCCGAGCTTTTCGTTTTTGTAAACTCGTTGCATATATAAAGCCCAAATGGGCAACGCCATAGCGGCTCCTTGTCCTTCGGCAGTACTTTCAAAATGAATGCTGCGTTCTTCGCCTCCTACCCATATTCCGGTTACTAAATTCGGCACAAAACCTATGAACCATCCGTCGGAATTGTCATTAGTTGTTCCTGTTTTGCCGGCAATTTCATTAGTAAAATGGTATTTATAACGAAGTCGTGTACTTGTTCCTATATTAACAACTGCTTTCATTAAATCAATCATTCGGTAGGCAGTATTTGCATTTAAAGCTTCCTTGTGTTTTGATTTAAATTTTGCAATAATATTTCCGTTTTTATCTTCAATTCGAGTTACAAAAACGGGGTCGGAATGAATTCCTTCATTGGCAAAAGTTGTGTAAGCAGAAACCATTTCCGACAATCGAACTTCGGCGGCACCCACACATAATGAAGGAACAGCAGGAAGCCAACTTTTTATTCCTATTTTATATGCCATTTCTCGGATTTTTATCGGACCGTATTTTTTCATTATCCAAG
The DNA here is from genome assembly GCA_024277895.1 of Bacteroidota bacterium. GTDB lineage: Bacteria > Bacteroidota > Bacteroidia > Bacteroidales > JAADGE01 > JAADGE01. Next base: position 5,801 of record JAJRUH010000047.1, read on the forward strand.
CAGAGATTTGATTTAATGAATTTGCTAATCCGTATTTTAATGACACCATTTCACCGTCTTTTTTCCCTGATGAAAAGGTCGGTGTCCAGGTAGGAGGTTGCTGACCTTCCGGTAAGTTAATGGTTATAGGCACATTAGGAACTTTATGACATGGTGATATTTTATCTTCCATGGCAATGGAATAAACAAAAGGTTTAAATGTTGAACCTACTTGGCGTTTAGACAATGAAACATTATCATATTTAAAATAATCATAATCAATATCTCCGACATAAGCTCTGACATAGCCGGTTTGCGGTTCTATTGACATTAAGCCGGCATGCAGAAAATATTTGTAATAACGAATGGAGTCCATAGGAGTCATTATAGTATCGATTGGTCCGTTCCAAGAGAAAACACGCATTTTTACGGGGGTATTAAAAATTTTTGCAATTATTGCCGAATCCTTTTTTTGTTTGTATTTCAAATTTCTGTATCTTTCTGTCCTTTTCATGGATGAACGAAGAATTTTATTAATTTGCTTATTAGTCAAGCGCCAGGAAAAAGGAGCTTTTTTACGTCCTTTTTGTCTTTTAAAAAATAAAGGTTGTAAATATCCTTTCATATATTCAGTAACGGCTTCTTCGGCATAAGTTTGCATTTGATAATTAATGGTAGTATATATCTTTAATCCGTCTCGGTATATATTATAATTTTGCCCGTTGGGTTTTTTGTTTTTATTGCACCATCCGTATAGTTGATTATCAACCCATTCTGACGAATCTTCCATATATTTTTGATGTTTAATTTCCCACGCGGCTATATCTCTTTTATATTTTTTATAAGAAAGGTCTCGCCAAGTCACATTTTTTGGTTTTACAGGTTTTTTTATTGCAACAGGTTTTTTTTTATACATCAAAATTCTGATATATTCTCTGAAGTATCTTGCAATTCCTTTTGTATGAGACTGAACACTGTAATGTAATTTAATCGGTAATGCTCTTAAAGAATCATAATATGAATGTGATTTTGGTTTGTATCCGTGTAAATCTTCTAATTTATCCTGATATTTTTCAACTTGGCTTATTACAGTATTTCTTCTGCGTAAAGAATTTTTAGGATTTATTTTAGGACTGTAATAAGTGGGTGCTTTCAGTAAGCCGATTAATACAGCTGCTTGTTCTAATGATAACGAATCCGGTGTGGTCTCAAAAAAAGTAGCGGCAGCTGATTTAATTCCGAAAGCATTGCTTCCGAAATCTACGGTTGTAAGATACATAGCAATAATTTCTTGTTTTGTGTAATTTCTTTCTAATCTGACAGCTGTTACCCATTCTTTAAATTTACTGATAATTAAATTTGCTTTTCCGTGCAGTCCTGTATCATATTCAGATGAATCTTCACGCATTTTATATAAATTCTTTGCCAGTTGTTGAGTAATTGTACTTCCGCCTCCGGATAAATCTAAAGTTGCTAAGCCTTTAAATACACGTAATAATGCTCTTGCATCAATTCCCGAATGTTGATAAAAACGGATATCTTCTGTCGCAACCAAGGCATTTAATACATTTGGCGAAACATCTTTAAAGTCAACAATAGTTCTGTTTTCTTTAAAAAATTTACCGAGAAGTATTTGATCGGAAGAATATATTTCTGTTGCAAGGTTTGTTTTAGGGTTTTCTAATTCCTGAAACCCGGGTAATTTTCCGAAAACATTTAAATTTATTAAAATAAAAATTAATGTAATAAGTACAATAGGGAATAAAATAATTGCCCAAAATATGCGAAGGAATCGTTTATTTTTCTTTTCCATAAATAATAAAAACAATTGTATTAATAATGTGTAAAATTAATAAAAAATACGGTTCTTATATCCGTCCGTTCACAAACATAATTATAAAATAATACAAATACCAGGTTATCAGCGAGTTGTATATTTTTGAAAAATAAAATTTTGATGTTAATTTTTTATTTCTTTTAATTTGCAGATTTAAAAATTCGTACATATCGTATATATATAATTTCTGCTATGAGTAAAAACCTTGTTATTGTTGAATCCCCGGCAAAAGCCAAAACGATTGAAAAACTTCTCGGAAAGGATTATAAAGTAAAATCGAGTTTCGGACATGTTCGTGATTTAGCCAAAAAAAATTTCGGCATTGATGTTGAACATAATTTCCAACCCGAATATATTATTCTTCCCGATAAGAAAAAAATTATTACAGAATTACGAAAAGAAGTTAAATCAGCCGATAAGGTTCTTCTTGCTTCCGATGAAGATCGTGAAGGAGAAGCAATTGCCTGGCATTTGTATGAAGTTCTGAAACTAAAGAATAAAAATACAGAACGAATTGTGTTTAATGAAATTACAAAAGATGCAATCAAGAATGCCGTTGATAATCCAGGCGAAATAAATTACGATTTGGTAAATGCACAACAAGCCCGACGTATATTAGACCGATTGGTAGGATTTGAATTATCATCGGTTTTATGGAGAAAGGTGCAGTCAAAGTTATCTGCCGGCAGAGTGCAATCTGTTGCTGTTCGTTTGTTGGTTGAACGAGAACGTGAAATAAATGTATTTAAACCTGAAGTATTTTTTAAAGTAACGGCAGAATTTTTATCTCCGGAAAATAAACAAATTTTCAAAGCTGATTTATCACAAAAACTAAAATCAGAAAAAGAAGTTCGAGATTTTTTTAACAGTTTAAATAATCCCGAATATTTTGTTGCCGATATTGAAAAAAAACCAAGTAAACGTACACCGTCAGCACCGTTTACAACATCATCACTTCAACAAGAAGCAAGCATAAAGTTAGGATTTCCGGTAGGAAAAACAATGCGAATTGCTCAAAAATTGTATGAAGCAGGATTTATTACATATATGAGAACCGATTCCGTTAATCTTTCTTCATTAGCGTTAAATACTGCAAAAGATACGGTTATTAAAGAATTCGGCGAAAAGTTTTATAAAAAAAGAGTTTTTAAAACTAAGTCTAAAAATGCACAAGAAGCTCACGAAGCAATTCGTCCTGCATATATTCAGAATAAATCAATCAGCGGGACTTCGGAAGAGGAACGTTTGTACGATTTAATAAGAAAAAGGACATTGGCTTCGCAAATGGCTGATGCTGCTTTTGAACAAACAAAAGTTACTATTAAAATTAAAAACTCCGAATATAAATTTATTGCATCCGGTGAAGTTTTATTATTCCCGGGATTTTTGAAAATTTATTCTCAGAAAAATGAAGATTCTTTATTGCCGCCTTTAAATAAGAATGAAATTTTAGAAATACATTTTATTGAAGCAACGGAACAATTCAGCAAATATCCGCCCAGATATTCCGAAGCCGCCTTAGTTAAACAACTTGAGGAAAAAGGAATCGGAAGACCTTCAACATATGCACCTACAATTTCAACAATTGAAAAGAGAGGTTATATGATAAAAGAAAGTCGTCAGGGTATTGAAAAAGAAGTTTTACATATTAAATATAAGAATAATAAAATTGCCGAAAAAACAGAACGAAAAATATTCGGTACCGAAAAAAATAAATTATTTCCGACCGATATTGCTATGGTCGTAACCGACTTTTTGAAAGATAATTTTCAGAATATCATAGATTATAATTTTACGGCTAATGTTGAAGAGCAATTTGACCAAATTGCAAACGGAAAACTTATTTGGCATAAAATGATTGAAACTTTTTATCAGGAATTTCATAAAAAAATAGAAGATACCATTGAACATGCCGACAGAAATTCCGGAGAACGTATTTTAGGAGACGATCCGGAAACAGGAAAACAAGTATCCGTAAGATTAGGAAAATACGGACCTGTTGTTCAATTAGGAATTCCCGACGAAAAAGCTAAAATAAAACCTAAATTCGCAAGTTTAAGGAAAGATCAGCATATTGAAAATATTACACTTGAAGAAGCATTAGAATTATTGAAAAATTCGGGTAAAGGCAGGTTGCTCGGGAAAGATCCCGTAAGCGGGAAAAATATATATGTTCGCTTTGCACGCTATGGTGCTGTTGCTCAATTAGGAGATACCGATGACAAAGAAAAACCGAAATATGCCGGATTATTAAAAGGAATGACCATAGATACCGTAAGCTTGGAAGAAGCCATAGAATTATTTAAATTGCCGCGTGACGTCGGTGAATTTGAAGGGAAAAAAGTGGTAGCTGCAGTCGGAAGATTCGGACCGTACATTCGGCATGATTCTAAATTTGTTTCATTGAAAAAAACAGATGATCCTTTATCAATTACCATCGAAAGAGCAGAAGAATTAATACTGGAAAAACGTGAAAAGGATAAAAAACGTCTGATAAAAGAATTTAAAGAAGACGATACCCTGAAAATTATAAAAGACAGATGGGGAAAACCATGTGTTCACTATAATAAAAAGTATATCAGACTTTCTGCAAATACAAAACCTGAAGATTTAACTTTTGAAGATTGTATGAAAATTGTTGAAAAAGAATTCGGAACACTTGATAAAAATAAAAAAAAGAAAACAACACGTAAATCAAAAAAATAAATGTCGTCATTTAAATTACAAGATTTTTGCACCCCGTTTAATAAAGATTCGGTAAACCTTCCTTTAATCCACAATAAAAACGATTTATTGTTTTCCCGTATTTTATTTTATGTCGATAATGCAGAATCGGATTATTTGAAAATTTCTGATATTGCAATTATCGGAGTTCCCGAAGAAAGAAATTCCGATAATAAAGGATGTTCTGCCGCACCCGACAAAATAAGAGAAGAACTTTATAAGCTGTATGCACCGTCACAACTCAAAATAACAGATTTGGGAAATTTAAAGAACGGGAAAAATGTAAACGATACTTATTTTGCTTTAACAGAAGTTGTTTTTGAATGTTTTAAAAATGAAACAGCAGTTATTATTATAGGAGGCAGCAACGATTTAATAGCCCCTGTTTGTACAGCTTATGCAAAAGGAAAAAAACAATTTAATTTATGCGTAATTGATTCCGTTTTTAATCTTGATGACAATCCGGAACTTATCAGTTCTCAAAATTATCTGTCCTATATATTAAATAAAAACAAAAATATTTTTTCATATACGAATATCGGTTATCAGACTTATTACAATTCGCCGCAAGAAATTAATTTTATCAAATCAAATTTTGAAGCTGTCCGATTAGGAATTGCAAGAACTGATTTGTTCGGAAATGAACCTTTTATTCGAGACGCAGATTTTGTATGCGTAAACGGACGAAGTATAAAAATGACCGATGCCCCGGCAGCTGTAAAACCTTCGGTTCACGGATTTTACGGAGAGGAAATTTGTCAATTGGCAAAATATGCCGGTATCAGTGATAATGTTTCGGCTTTCGGATTATTTGATATAAATCCGAAATATGATAACAGAAATCAAACTTCGGCATTGGGAGCTCAAATTATATGGCACTTTTTAGAATCCTTTTATCAAAGGAAAGGTGAAAATGATAAAAATATTATTAAAAAATATAAAAAATATATTGTAAACATAACAGATGTCTCTGAGAATTTAATTTTTTATAAAAGTCAAAAAACTGATCGTTGGTGGGTTGAAGTTCCTTATCATATTAAAGACAAAGAAAAAGTGTACTTATTATCATGTACAAAAGACGATTATATTAAGGCCGGAAACAATGAAATACCCGAACGCTGGTGGAAATTTTTTCAAAAATTAAATTAATTTTCTTAACTTTATCTTTTGTTAAATCATTGGTTTACACTATAATTTTCTTTTATAGAGGAAAAGATATTTATAATTTTACATAATTTTAATCAAATTTTTGAGTTTATTTCAAAAAATTTTATTTATTTTGTATTTACATGAAGAAAATATATCTATACATATTATTTTCGATATTATCAATAGAAATATTTTCTCAGCAAGACCCTCAGTTTGCACAAAATGCTGATAATTTGTTATTTACAAACCCTGCATTTGCGGGAATGACAGAAGGAATTTGTGCTTCTGCCATAAACAGGCAACAATGGGTGGGTTTTGAAGGAGCACCGGTAACAACGATGGCAGGTGTTCATACCGGAGTCAAGTTGTTCGGGATTAAAGGAGGAATAGGTCTTTCAATAGTTGATGACAGATTTGAATTTGAAAAGAAATTTCAGGCAAAAGTTGCGTTTTCTTACCATAAAAAAGTAGGACTCGGCACTTTAGGAATAGGAGTTGAAAGCGGAATAATAAATAATGATTTAAACGGAAACTGGAAATATCCGGATCCGAACGGAAGTGAGGACCAATTAATTCCTCAGGGGCAAGTAAGAAAAATAGTTCTTGATTTAGGTTTGGGAGTTTTTTATAAAGTCGGTGAAAGATTTTATGCGGGAGTTTCGGTTTCGCATATAAACCAACCGGATATTAATTACCCGAAAGTAGCTGCGGCATCATTTTTGCGTCGCCATTATTATGCAACAGCAGGTTATAATTTCAGGTTAATGAACAGTCCGATAGAATTGCAACCTTCCGTTTTTATTAAGTTTGACGGAACAAAAATGCAGAGCAGTGCTAATATTACGGCTTTATACAATAAAAAATTCTCAGTGGGCGTTTCATACAGAAACCGAGAAGCATTTATACCGATGGTCGGTGTCCGTTTATTGAACGGCTTAAAAATTGGTTATGCTTATGAAATTCCTTTAACAAGAATGATAAGCGTAAGCAAAGGAAGCCACGAAGTTTTTGTCGGATATTGTTTCGACTTTTGGGGAGCAAACACAAATTATAAATATAAAAGTATACTCTATTTATAGAAAAAAACTACTTAATTAAATAACACAGGTATCATGAAAAAATTGATTTTTTTACCATTTGTATTAGTTGTATTGATTTTGGGAAGTTGCGGAGACAAAGGTTCTCAGGGTGAGTTAGTCGGAGTCGGAGATGCAGGAGATTGGTTTGAACCAAATCCTTACGGAATGGTTTTTATTCCGACAGGAAGTTTCAATATGGGACTTAACGATCAGGATATTACTTATGCAAATACACAAGAAACTAAGACGGTTTCAATTGATCCGTTTTGGATGGATGAAACCGAAATTACTAATAGTGAATATAAACAATTTGTTTATTGGGTAAGAGATTCCATTGCAAAAAGATTATTAGTTTCTGCTGATTTCGATGAGTTTAAAAAAGAAATTGATGAAGATAAGATGGCTGCAGTTGATCCTGATTATGATCCCGACGACCCGGAAACTTGCCTTCTTAACTGGGATATTGATATTGATTGGAATCGACCGGACGAAGATTTTCAAGCTGCATTAAGCGAATTATATCTCCCCGTACAGGAAAGATTCTATAAACAAAAAGAAATTGATTCAAGAAAATTAATTTACAGTTATGAATGGGTTGATTTAAAACAAGCTGCAAAAAGAAGTAATCAATATTATTATAACGAAGATTTTACAGGCGGTGAATATAAAGGTACAGTTGTTAACAGCAAAGGTGAAACAGTTCCCGTAAAAGACAGATCGGCATTTATTATGCATGCCAAAATAAATGTATATCCTGATACCTTAGTCTGGATGAGGGATTATACTTATTCTTATAATGAACCTTATGCAAGAAGATATTTCTGGCACAGTGCATACAATAACTACCCTGTTGTCGGAGTAAACTGGAAACAAGCAAATGCTTTTTGTATTTGGAGAACAGATTTAATGAGAAATTATCAAAAATCTCAGGGAGAACCGGTATATCAAGATTATCGTTTGCCTTCCGAAGCTGAATGGGAATATGCTGCAAGAGGCGGTTTAGCCTTGTCAATGTATCCTTGGGGCGGTATTTATACTCGTAATGTACACGGTTGTTTTATTGCAAATTTTAAACCTTTAAGAGGCAGATACGGAGATGACGGTGCAAACAAAACTTTAGCCGTGAAAAAATATGCTCCGAATGAATATCATTTATATGACATGGCCGGAAATGTTGCGGAATGGACGAGTAATGCTTATGATGAATCGGCATACAGTTACACACATGATTTAAATCCTGATTATCGATATAATGCTCGTGCAGAAGACCCTCCGGCATTAAAACGAAAAGTTATCAGAGGAGGTTCGTGGAAAGATGTTGCTTATTTTCTTCAGGTAGGTGCTCGGTCATATGAATATCAGGACTCTGCTAAATCCTACATAGGTTTCAGATGTGTTCGTTCATATATGGGAGGAGATGAATATGCTTGGGATGCAAATAATTTTTAGAAAGAATTTAAATTAACTTTATTGAGGTATTCCGGATATATATTCTGAATACCTCATAATTTACAAAAACGATTTATTGTAATTTTATGATATCGTGTAATAAATTTTGTTTTAAAATGAATAATTTTTAACTTTAACCGATATTTTGAAAATCAATTATTATTAATTCTAAAATTTTATATTATGGCTAATTTCACAGAAAGTCACACGTTTAAAAATTTTATGAAGTACTTATACGGATGGGGTGCTTCTGTTGTTTTAATCGGTGCATTATTTAAGTTAACTCACTGGCCCGGTGCAAATGCTATGTTAACAGTAGGTTTAATCGTTGAAGCTGTTATTTTCTTTTTCTCGGCTTTTGAACCTTTACATGAAGAATTGGATTGGACATTAGTGTATCCGCAATTAGCCGGTTTAGACGGTGTTGTTGATGTTATGGGAGAAAAAGATTCCTTGCCGGCGACACCGAATGCAATCCTTAAATTCAATGAAATGCTTGAAAAAGCAGGAGATACAAATCTTTTTGAAAAATTCGGTTCCGGTATTGAAAAATTGAATGACCAGGTTTCACAACTGACTGAAATTTCAGATGCCGGAGTAGCAACAAATGAATTTACCGATAATATGAAAAACGCATCTTCTGCTGTTTCTTCTTTAGCTGATACATATACTAAATCTTCTGAATCTGTCAGTTATTCAACTGAAAGTTTATCGGATGCATTTAACGGAGTTTCGCAAAAAGTTACTAAAGGCGGAGAAGAATTTGCCGAAGCTTATCAAAGATTAACAAGTTCTATGGATTTGGATTTTTCTTCATTAAAAGAAGGCAATTCCGAGTATAATACTCATATCGGCAGTTTGAATAAAAATTTAGCTGCTTTGAATGCTATTTTTGAATTACAACTGAATGAAACCGATCTTGAACAAATGATGTCAGATTTACAAGGTTCTGTAGAACATTCTAAAAAATATAATACAGAAATTACCAAATTAGGACAAAAACTGGAAGCTCTTAATACTGTATACGGAAATATGCTTAGTGCTATGAATGTAAGTATGGATTAATATTTTAAATCCTAAAAAATTAATTTATTGTTTAATTTAAAAACATACAGATTATGAGCGGACACGGACAACTGTCTCCGAGGCAGAAGATGATAAACATGATGTATCTTATTTTAACGGCATTGCTTGCAATGAACGTGTCAGCGGAGATACTGAATGCATTTGTCTTGGTAAATGATAGTTTAACTAAAACAGAAAAAGGTATAAATTCTAAAAACCAGGAAGTTTATACAAAATTTAATGAAAAATTTCAAACAAACCCTAAAAAAGTAAAACCCTGGAAAGATAAAGCCGATAAGGTCGGGGCTTTAAGTACAGCGTTGGTTAATGAAATATCGGACATTCAAAAAGAAATGTTATTGGCTGATGACGAGGATTATACGAAATTCCTGAAAGAAGGCAGCGGAGTTATTAAAAATAAAAAAGATAAAGAAACTCCTACGAGAGTGATGCTTGAAGGAAAAAAACCGAATAAAGCAACACAATTAAAAAATAAAATTGATGAGTTTGTAAAAAATGTTGAAACTGTATTAAAAGGTGTGCCTAAAGCAGATGCCATTTTAAACAGTATGAAAAATAATTTAAGTACTGCCGATGTTAAGGGTGAAAGCGGAGAAAAAAAGTCTTGGCAATTAGCTAATTTTGATCAACTTCCGTTAGTTGCTGCTATTACAATGTTAACAAAATTTAAAACAGATATTTTAAATGTTGAATCCGATGCTATCAATACTCTGTTAAATCAAGTTGATGCAAAGTCATACAAATTCACAAGTTTGAATGCTATTGTTAAAACTGATAAGGGTTATGTATTATCAGGCGAAACATTTAAAGCTCAAATTTTTGTCGGTGCTTCTGATACAACTCAAAATCCGGAAATTATTCTGGATAACGGACAAAAAATTGATTCTTTTGATAGTCAAAAAAGAGGAATATTTTCGATTAAAACCGGTGCCCCGGGCGTATATACATTAAAAGGTAAAATTGTTGTAAACAGACCGGGAACAACTTTAAAAGATTCTTTTCCTTTTTCTTATCCTTATCAGGTAGCTGTTCCGAGTGTAAGTGTATCTCCTGATAAAATGAATGTATTTTATATCGGAGTTGATAACCCTGTTACGGTTACGGCGGCAGGAACACCTGCGGATCAAATCCATGCAACAGTTTCAGGAGGTTCTATGATTTCCAGAGGAAATTCTAAGTATATTGTACGAGTTAAAAAACCCGGAAAAACCAGAGTTACTGTTTCTGCTAACGGAAGAGCATTAGGTTCCAAAGAATTTCGTGTAAAAACATTACCGGATCCTGTTACAACTCTTGGTGCAAAGGGTACTTCTTACTACAAAGGCGGACTTTGCCCTAAATCAACCTTATTGGCTTTAAGCGGGATTAATGCAACTATGGAAAATTTCGATTTTGAGCTAAGATACCGTATTACGCAATTTATTGTAACCTGTAGTATCGGTGGTTTTGATGAAAGTGCAAAATCAAATAGTCGAAAATTTACACCGCAACAGAAAGCTGTTATAAGAAAAGCTAAAAGCAGATCACGGGTTATTATTGAGGCTGTTAAAGCTGTAGGTCCCGATCACAGAACACGAAAAATTAATGACTTAGTATTAAAACTAAGATAAGATTATAATAAATTAATTAACTTATACGTTTAGTGTAAGAAACAAAATAGTCATTTTGAGGTTTTTCCTCATAAAAATTAAATTAATATGAAAAAGTTATTGTTTTTATTCATCGGTTTATTCCTAATCTCCGGCGTTTTTACAAAAACAGAAGCCCAAGGTGTTGACGGTGTTTATACGAAACATATTACTGCGAAAAGAAAACCGGTTCCTTATCAATATATCAGAGAAGCTGATGTGATGTGGTCGAAGGTTTTGTGGAGACGAATAAATTTAACGGAGAAAAGAAATTTATCTTTGTATTACCCTACTGAAGAAATGGATGACAGAAAAAGCCTCATTCAATTAATGATGTGGGGAATAAAGAATAAAAGTTTGACTCCTTTTTCTTCAGATGAATTTTTAACGCAATATACTTTAAACGAAATTGATGAGCGCTTTGGTGCCGGGATTGATACAACTTATGATATAGATCCCGAAACCGGTGAAACAATCCCTTTAATTACCAAAAAACCGGCAGATATTAGTGAGGTAAAACAATTGTTGATTAAAGAACGTTGGATTTTTGATAAACAAAGATCTGTTATGGAACCCAGAATAATCGGTTTATGTCCGATTCGGGTATATTACAGAGACGATGATTTGGATCATGAACAAGCAAGATATAAAATGTTATTCTGGGTTTTTTTCCCGGAAGCAAGGAATATTTTTGCGAGTCAGGCTATTTACAATCCGAGAAATCAATCTCAGGAGATTACTTTTGATGACTATTTTGTAAAAAGATTGTTTGACGGATATATTTTCAAAGAATCGAATGTGTATAATAATCGTTTACTTCAGGAATATGCAACCGGATTGGATATTCTCTTGGAATCAGAAAGAATAAAAAATGAGATATTTGATTATGAACACGATTTATGGGAATTTTAAAAAGAATTAATAATAATAAAAAAACCTCAATATTTATTGAGGTTTTTTTTATTCTGCTTTCATATTAATTAGGGCTTGCTTAAAAACGCTAATATATTTGTGTTTCAGTCACTTATAAGATTATTTATTTGCATATACAAGTGCAAGGTTTTTAATTCATTTTACCCTATTTCCTTGTACTTGTGTAAAATATTTTAGCTGCCCACATCCACATCATCTTTCAAATTTCTCTTATTTTGTAGTATTTATATACGATTTCAAACGAGAAACTTGAAATCTAATGTCCCTGTGAGCTTTTTAGCAAGCCCTAAATATAATTTTCTCCGAATTTTTCTCCTGCATCTTTAACAAAATCTCGAATTCGTTTCTCATTATCTCTTTTACATATTAGTAAGATATTTCCTGATTCTGCAATAATATAATCTTCCAAACCTTCTGCCACAACTAATTTTTTGTTTGGGATATTGATTATCGTATTTTTTGTGTTATAGCATAATATTTTATCAGTATTTTTTACATTTCCGTCTTTATCTTGCTTGCTGTTTTGATATAATGAATCCCAAGTTCCGAGATCCGACCAACCGAAATCTGCAGGCATAATAAATACATTGTCGGCATGCTCCATAATACCGTTATCAACAGAAATACTTTCACATTCGGAATATGTTTCTGAAATAAAATTCTTTTCGGCATTTGCAGAAGTTAAAACCGAAGTGTCAGAAAATAATTTGTGAATATTCGGTAAGTGTTTTTTAAATGCTGAATTAATACTTTTCAGAGACCAGACAAAAATTCCTGAATTCCATAAAAATTCACCGCTTTCAAGAAATTTAACTGCAGTTTCTTTGCCGGGTTTTTCAGTAAAGCTTTTTACTTTAAATATTGAGTTGAAATCAGTCGTTTTTGTATCACTTATTTGAATGTAACCATAACCTGTTTCAGGTCTTGTCGGTTTTATGCCTATAGTTAATAAGCTGTTATTTTCTGAGACAAAATTAAAACATGTTTTAATAACTTCCGAGAATTCTTGTTCATCAATAATTAAATGATCTGAAGGGGCTGTAACTATTACCGCATTAGGATTCTCTGCTTTTATTTTTAAATTGGAATATGCGATACACGGGGCGGTATTACGTTTAACGGGTTCCGACAGAATTTGTTTATCGGCAAGTTCCGGTAATTGTTTTTTCGTTAAACCGGCATAAATTTCATTTGTAACAATATAAATATTTTCCGGAGGGCATATTTTGGCAAATCTTGAATACGTTTGTTGCAAAAGTGTTTTACCGGTTCCGAGAATGTCCAAAAATTGTTTGGGTTTTTTTGTTTTACTTATCGGCCAAAAACGGGTTCCGGTTCCGCCTGCCATTATTACGCAATAATAGTTTTGATTCATATACCGGGTTTATAGGTTTTTTATTTGTTCTTCTAAAGCTTTAATTTTTGCCTCGGCATCTGCTTGTTTTATTTTTTCTTTTTCAACGACATGGACAGGTGCATTATTTACAAATCTTTCGTTACTTAATTTTTTCATTACGGAATTTAAAAACCCTTTTGTGTAATTAAGTTCTTCCCGGAGTTTTTTAAGTTCTGCTTTTTTATCTGTTAAATTTCCGAGGGGTAAAAAATATTCAACTTTTTTAATTACAAATTGCGAGACATTATCGGGTTTTTCTGTAACTTCCGAAATATCCTGTATTCCGCTTAATCGTGTTGTTACACTATCAAATGATTTGTTGCGGCTTTGAGTATTGTCTTTATACAGAAGTTGTAATTGTGTTTTGAAAGGAATATTTTTTTCTTTTCTTATATTTCGTATTTGTGTAATAATTTCTTTTGTAATATTAAAATTTGTTAACAATCCGATATCAAAAACTTCCGGTTTCGGCATTTTTGAAATCATAATACTTTCACCGGTTTTTCTTATTTTAATATTTTGCCATATTTCTTCTGTAATGAAAGGCATAAACGGATGTAAAACATGAAGTAATTTATCGAAAATTTCAATAACTTCATTATATGTTTTTTTATCAACAGGTTTTTGATAATCGGGTTTTATAATTTCCAACAGCCACGATGAGAATTCATCTTTAAATAAGCG
>JAJRUH010000048.1 GCA_024277895.1 Bacteroidota bacterium
AATGGGAATAAAAGGTTCTTCTACAGTCCAAATTTTCTTTAACGATTGCGAAGTTCCGATTGAAAACCTGCTCGGAAAAAGAGGCGACGGTTTCAGAATTGCATTAAATATTCTTAACCTCGGAAGAATTAAGCTCGGAGCAAATGTTATCGGTGCTTCAAAAACAGCGATAAATCAATCAGTACAGTATGCAAACGAAAGAAAGCAATTCAGAACTTTAATTGCAAATTTTCCGGCAATAAAATACAAACTCGCACAACAGGTTATAAAAGCTTTTGCTAATGAAACCGCAGTTTACAGGATGAGTAAAAATGTTGACGATGCAGTTAAACGCAATATCGCCGGCGGAACGGATAAAGGACAAGCAAATGTAGAAGCTCAAAGAGAATTTGTAATTGAAGCCGCATTAATTAAAGTTTTCGGCTCGGAAATGCTTGACTATGTTGTTGATGAAGGCGTTCAAATTCACGGAGGTATGGGATTCTCTGCCGAAACTGCAATTGAAAGAGGCTACAGAGATTCCAGAATTAACCGAATTTTTGAAGGAACAAACGAAATAAACAGAAACGTAACCGGCGATACTTTAATAAAAAAAGGACTGAAAGGTGAAATTCCTTTATTTGAAGAAGCTGAAAAAATTTCTGAAAATTTAGATAAATTTCCCGAAAATCCTCAATTCAAAGGAGATTATTTTGAAGACGTTTTAATGACGGTAAAAAACTTTAAAACAGTATTTTTATTATTGGTTGATGCTGCACATAAAAAATTCGGTAAGAAATTATCTCGCGAACAAGAAATCATCTTCAATTTTGCCGACATCATTATGGAATCATATGTTGCAGAATCAGTATATTTAAGAGTTAAGCGTTTACAAAAAATAAAAGGTGAAGAATCCGGTAAAATATACAAAGATATACTTGATGTTTATCTTTTTGATTCTTCTAATATTATTTATAATCAAGGAATTGAAGCAATTTATTCTTTTATTGACGAAAGCGAACAAGAATCATATCTTAAAGCTTTAAGATGTCTTACAAAAGTAAAATCGGTAAATATTAAAGAAGCAAGAAGAAGAATTGCCGATAAATTAATTGAAGATAACAAATATATGTTTTAAAAAATCCTGATTTTTATATTTTTCAGACCTGACAGGTTTTAAAAACCTGTCAGGTCTTTCTGCGATTGTATCAGATAAAAAACGCACGCAAGGCAAATAAACATCCGAAAACTGTTTTTACTGTTTTATTTGCAAATTATTTACGGATACAACACCCTTTGAAGTAATAAATCCTGAGATATATTTTGCCGGCGTAATATCAAATGCCGGATTATAAGCCACAGAACCGGGATTTGCAATTCTGATTGTCTTTTCCTTTCCTTTTTCATCAATTCCGCTTACATAAAGAATTTCATTTTCACTGCGTTCTTCAATTTTAATTTCATGTCCGGCAGGGCAATTTTCATCAAAAGTGGAATCGGGTGCAGCAATATAAAAAGGAATATCAAACTCTTTTGCCAATACGGCTTTCTCAAAAGTGCCTATTTTATTAGCGGTGTCGCCGTTAGCAGCGATTCTGTCGGCACCGGTAATTACAATATCAATTTTACCCTGCTGCATTAAAAGTCCTGCTGCATTATCGACAATTATAACGTGAGGCACACCTGCCTTTTGCAATTCCCAAGCCGTTAATTTTGCCCCTTGATTTCGCGGACGGGTTTCATCAACATAAACAATAATATTTTTCCCGTTTTGATGTGCTTTTATAATCGGTGCCAAAGCCGAGCCGTATTCGACCAATGCCAGGGGTCCTGCATTACAGTGCGTTAAAATTCCGAAACCGTCTTTTATTAATTCGTTTCCGTATTCTCCGATTTTTCGTCCGGCTTCGGAAGTTTCGTCGGCAATTTTTTGTGCTTCTTTTTCGGCTTCTTCCGGAGAAATCAATGCTTTTTTAAAAACTCTGTCAACGGCAGCAAATAAATCTCTTGCGGTAGGTCGTGTTTCTTCTATTTCTGTTTTGACTTTAAGCAGAAATTCTTTGCTGTTATTCTTCGGAGCTTCAAATGCTGCCTGCATCATTGCAAATCCGGCGGCGGCACCTATTGAGCCGGCACCTCTCACAACCATCGTTTTTACGGCTTTACAGGTTTCTTTATAATTTTCGGGAACAAAAATTTCTTCTTTGAAAGGTAATTTTATTTGATTAATCATATAAACTTTTCCGGAAATTGTCCGAACGGCTCTGTTATTTTTCTGTAACTTCATCAATTTTTTCGATAAAAAAGTGTTCAAGTTTCTTTCTTAAATCGGTAATACTAAGATTTTTTTGATAAGCCGAACTGTAAAAAAGCGTAATATTTCCTGTTTGTTCGGAAACAACAATAACTACGGCATCTGTTTGTTCAACTATTCCGAGAGCTGCACGATGTCTTAAACCGAAATCTTCATGCCGAACATCTTTTTCTGAAACAGGAAGGATACAACCGGCAGCAATTATTTTTTCATTTTTAATTATTACAGCTCCGTCATGCAAAGGACTGTTCTTAAAAAATAAATTATTAAGCAGTTGAGAAGAAGTATCAGCGTTCAATTTAATACCGGTTTCAATAATATTATATAGTTCTGATTCTCTGGTAATTGCAATTAACGCTCCGGTTTTTGTTTTTGATAATGAAGTGCAGGCTTTTACTATTGACCAAACTTTTACCGCAGGTTCTTCATTTGTAAAAAAAGGGAGAATGTTTTTAAAAGAAAAATTTATTCTTGATAAATATTTATTACTCAACAGCATAAAAAATCGTCTGATTTCTTGTTGAAAAACAATTAACAGTGCAACCACCCCTACTCCCATTACATGCCCGAGAATAGAACTTATCAATATCATATCAAATGCTCTGACAGTCAGCCATACAAGATATAATAAAGCAATACCCGTAAAGATTTTAATTGCAGCCGTTCCTTTTATCAAATAATAAATTTGATACAGAAGAAATGCAACAAGTAAGATATCAATAATATCTTTTATTCCTATGTGAAGAAATCCGAAAATAGTTATTCTTTTTTTGCGAAATTATTAAAATTATGTTGTTTAAAAAATTTAAACAAGTTTTAGGTTTTTTTCAGCCGCAAATTCACGAATCTTTTTTTAAGCCACGAATCTTTTTTATTAGCCGCAAACTCACAAATGATTTTTATTAGTGTATTAGTGGCTAATGGTTTTTTTTACCACGAATTCACAAATTTTTTTTTTAAGCCACGAATTCACAAATGATTTTTATTAGTGCATTAACGGCTATCTTATTTTGCATCAGCAACAATTTTATTTAATACATTATTATAAAACTATTCGCTTATAATTTAATTTCATCTCTCCGAAATTTACAATAAGAGCTAATCTGTTGCCTGATACTTTAAGATAATTTAATGCCTGTGCCGTAAATTCTTCCGCTATACCGGAAACTCCTTTTATTTCTAAAATAATTTTGTCATATACTACAAAATCCGCATAAAACTTGTGCGATAAAATAACACCCTTATAATTAACATCATACATCTTTTCTCTTTCATACGGAATATTTGCTTTTTTAAATTCTAATTCTAACGCATCTTTATAGACTATTTCAAGAAATCCGGCTCCGAGATTATTATGTATTTCCATACATTTCCCTATAATTTTATAGCTTTCATCTTTATAAATTAATTTTCCCATTTTTTTATATTTTATTTGCCGCAAATTCACGAATGATTTTTATTAGTGTATTAGCGGAGAAGAGTTTTTATTAGCCACGAATTCACGAATGATTTTTGTTAGTGCATTAGTGGCTATTTTATTTTCATTTTTTTATATACTTCAATAACCTGCCTTGTTTCTTTAATATCATGAACTCGCAATATATTTGCTCCTTTCCGTAAGGCAATCATATTTAAAGCAAGTGTTCCGGGTAAAGCATCATCAGGGGTTTCGTTATTTAATGTATAAATCATTGATTTTCGCGACAGACCGACTAAAATCGGGCGTTCTGCCAATTGAAACAGTTCCATTTTGCTTAATATCTGATAATTATGTTCAATAGTTTTCCCGAAACCGAATCCTGGGTCAATAATTAAATCATTAATTCCGGTTTTTTTTGCACGTTCAATCTTTTCCGAAAAATATTTCAGTAAATCTTTAACAACATCTTTGTATTGAGGTTTTTTTTGCATATTTCCGGGTGTTCCCTGCATGTGCATAATAATATACGGAACATTTAACTTTGCAATTGTGTCAAACATTTCAGCATCAAAATTTCCTGCCGAAATATCATTAATAATATCAACATTAAAATTATTAACAGCAAATTTTGCAATTTCTGAGCGGTATGTATCAACCGACAAAATTATATCAGGATAAAGTTTTCGAATGATATCCAAAGCAAATCGCAATCGTTTTTGTTCCTCTTTTTCAGATATTAATTCAGCACCCGGTCGAGAAGAAAAAGCTCCGATATCAATAATATCTGCTCCTTCTTTTACAAGTTGTTTAATTCTGTTTTTTACTGAATTCTCAGAAAAATATTTACCTCCGTCATAAAACGAATCAGGTGTAATATTTAAAATCCCGGCAATTTTAGGTTCTGACAGCTCAATTAATTTTCCTCTGCAGTTTATAGTCATTTCTTAATTTCCGATTAACACAAAAGGCGACCAAAAAAACGGATGTGCATAGTTCCCGCCTTTTTCAATCATTTTTCTCTTTGCCTGATACAAAGCTTCAGTTTTACTCTCTTTATTAATAATTAAATTTGTGTAAAAATCAACCATTAATTCAGTTGTAGAAACATCCGAAACTTTCCATAGCGAAACAATAATATTTTTTGCTCCGGCATATAATAAGGCACGAGATAAACCTATAACACCTTCACTTTTAGAGATTTTCCCGATTCCGGTCTCACAAGCCGAAAGAACAACTAAATCGGCATCCAATTCCAAATTATAAATTTCACCGGAATACAAAATACCGTCATTTTTCCCTTTTTCGGGATAAAAAATTAAAGCAGACAGTTTCGGTTCGGCAATGTTAACAATTCCGTGTGTCGCAATATGGATATATTTGTATTTTTTTAAATTCGTTTGTTTAATAAAACTTTCCGTTGCCTTATTTTTTAATACTTCTTCTGCCGGAATATTTTCTTCTGTAAACAAACTGTCAATTAAATTAACTTCTTTTTCGCTTCCGGGTAACGGAGTTACTGAAACATCTCCGATTACAATACTTCCGGTATTACCGAAAACAGGGGCAATTCCCAGCCAACTTTCGGTTTCATTACTTCTGTTTTCTGCGGAAAATGATTTTAGGTATAAACCCGCCGAATAAAAATAATTTATTTCAAATTTATTTATTAAAAAAGGATAATCAGCAAAATCATTAATATCTCCTTTATATTCATCCGTTATCAATGCTTCAAAGGGAATTAAATTGATAACGCCGTCGGGAATTATTGTTATTTTTTTTATTTTATCGGAAATTTTATCGGGAAAAAGCAACTTATACAAATCATTCGCCGATTTCAAATATTTCGGAAAGGCTGAGGCATATCCGGAAGTAATATTAACATTAAATTCTTTTATCTGATTGTATAAATTATCAGGTTTTTCGGAAAATGCGATATACAAATTATTTTTTGTTATTGTAAATATAAGGATATAATCTTCTCCGATAAAATAACTTCTTACGGCTGATTCATCATCTAAATGTCTTTGAATATCTTTTATGCTGAATTGTTTTGATTTGTATTTTGATTCAAAATATTTCGGATATTTTTTTTCCATTTGACTATTAAATACTCTTAACTCATTATTCAAATCAAATAATTTTTCATTTAATCGTTCTATATCATCTTTACTTACGGCTAAAGCAACAGATTTTTCATAAGCTGCAATTTCAATTTTATAATGTTTTTCTTTTGAAAGAACATCTTTTGGAATTCCGAAAAAAGATGAGACATCGGCTGCAGAAACAGCTTCGGATAAAACAGTTGCTTTATTTTTTTCGGCAAAAATAAAAGCCTGTTCTTCATATCTCATTTTTTCTTTTACATCTGTTGTTACATACGATAATTCCATTGATGTAATTACGGCTTGTTCATAAATTTTTCTGGCATTATTTCCGAGAATTATTTTATCTTCTTTCTTGATAACAGTTTTTCTGGCTTCGTTAATTACCGAATCGCACAAAATATAGTCTTTATAAGCAGCTTTAATAAAATTATATAAAGAATCTTTTTTATATAAAGACCTGAAAGCATAAGCTTTTCCTTCCAATGAAATAAGAAGTTTATTTACATTGGTATAATTTTTTAATACAGGGTTTAAATAATAATCATTCGGAGCGGGATTGAACGCTCGGATATTTGCAGACAAACTTTTTTGATAATACATTAATGCTTTATGAAAATCTTCTTTTTTAACATAAATCTGACCGATATTTGCATAAATATTTACTAATGATATATTTTTTGTACCGTAATTTTCTTCAATAACGGATGCCGCTTTTAAGAGGTATTTTAA
This sequence comes from Bacteroidota bacterium, assembly GCA_024277895.1. Lineage (GTDB taxonomy): Bacteria > Bacteroidota > Bacteroidia > Bacteroidales > JAADGE01 > JAADGE01. Next base: position 6,548 of record JAJRUH010000048.1, read on the forward strand.
GGCATTCTTGTAATCTTTTCTGTGAGAATAATTATTTCCTATATTATTATAAAAGGCAGCTAATTCAGGATGATTTTCACCGTAATATGATTTGTCTATATCAATGGCTTTTTGGTAAAACTTCAGTGCAGATTCTTTTTTTCCCTGCTGTTCTAATATATATCCGATATTATTACAAGTTCCTGCTATATCCGGATGATTTTCTCCTAATACACGTAATTGAATATCATATGCATCTTTAAAAGATATCAATGCCTTATCGGGTTTATCTGTCTTATTGTATAAAATACCGATATTAATCAAGATATCAGCAACCGACTTATGATTGTTTCCGTAAACTGATTTATCAATACTTAATGCAGTTTTAAAATATTCCAGAGCCAATTCATATTCGTCGTTATCAGCATATATACTCCCTTTACTGCTGTAATACTTAGCCGTTTCAGGATTATTTTTCCCATATGCTGAGATACTCAATTTTATAGCTTTATCAACATATTCCAAGGCCGATTTTGAATCACCGTTTGCCTGATAAACATTAGCAATATTATTATATGTTATCGCAAGTATCGGATTATTTTCACCCACATAAATTTTCTTAATTTCTAAATCTTTCAGATAATATTCCAATGCTTTTTTATAATTACCCTTATCGGAATATGCATTACCGAGAGCACTGCAGACATTTGATTTAAAAAAGCTGTCAGGCTTATCAAATATATCATTCAATTCTTTTGCTTTATTATAATAAACAATAGCAGAATCTGTTTTCCCTTTATAGGCTCTTACTAATCCTTGCCCGAGATAAATATTCATCAGAAATTTATTTTTTTCACCGTACTTTTGTTTTGCCAATGTTTCAATCTCATTTAAAATAATTCCGGCTTCTTTATATTTATTCGTTTGAATATAAATATCGGCAATTGAATAACGACATTGAATATAATTCCCGATATAATGATTTTCTTTAAATAATTCGGCAGCTTTTGAAAAATTTAATTCTGCATTTTTAAAATCAAACTTTTGTTTAAATGAATTTGCCTGTTTAAAACAATCAACTGCTTTTTGATAACTTTCCTTATCTGCCTGAGCATAGCTTCGGGAAAAAGAAAGAATGACGAATAAAGATATTAAACTAAAAAATTTCATAGTAAAAGAGATTTTTCTATTTTTACAAACAGTAAAATTAATAATTATTTTTTTAAAATTTATGAATACTGCTTCTGAAAAAACTTTTCATGTTGATGTTGAAAAGATTATACGATCTCAAAAGAATCAATTTATAAAAAATTTACCGAATTTTGCGGTAAAATACATAAAAAAAGTAACTCGCGAAAAAGAACTGAATAAGATTGTTGATTATGCCGGAAATACTGAGGGTATTGATTTTATAAAAAAATGTACGGACTATATGAACATAACATACAATGTTTACGGCAAAGAAAATATTCCTCCTGAGGGCAGATTTATTTTTGCAGGAAATCATCCTTTGGGCGGTTTTGATTTTTTCGCCGCAATACTCTCAGTTCATGATAATTATAAAAATATTAAAGCCATTGCAAACGAAATGTTAATGCAGGTAAAACCTTTACGTAATATCTTCTTACCGGTAAATGTTTTCGGTAACAGCTCCAAAGCTGCAAAAGAAGAGATTTTAAAAGCAATGGCATCGGAAGAATGTCAAATAATGATTTTTCCTGCCGGCGAAGTTGCAAGAAAACACAACGGAAAACTGGATGACGGGAAATGGCATCGAAGTTTTATCAGAAATGCCGTAGAATTTAAACGTGATATTATCCCGTTATATATTGATGCCGAAAACTCAGAAAAATTCTACAGAGTCGCTAAAATCAGAAGGACATTGCGATTAAAAACCGATATAGAATTATTTTTATTACCTCAGGAACTTGTCAAACAAAAAAATAAAGTAATAAATGTAACTTTCGGCAAACCAATATCGTACAATACTTTTGATAAAAGTAAAGAACTGATTGAATGGGCTCAGGAAATTAAAAAAATCGTATATAATTTAAAAAAATAAAACTGTTTTATAATGGAAAAGAATAAATCGGAAAAGAATTCAGAAATAAAATACCAACAACTTGATATTGAAAAGATAATACGAAACCAAGAAAATAAAATCGTAAAAAATTTACCTAAATTTATCATTAATTTAATAAAAAAATCTTTCCATCAGGATGAAATGAATGAAATTCTAAGAAAAAATCATGATAAATACGGAACAGATTTCGTAAACGGAGTTACGGATCATATGGAATATAAAATCGTCGGTTATAATGAAAAAGTACTGCCTGAATCCGGTAAATATATTTTTGCAAGCAATCACCCCAACGGCGGTGCAGATTTTGCTGCCGTAACAAAAATCTTGAGCAATAAATATAAAAACATTAAGTTAATTGCCAACGAGCTGTTTCTTCACGTAGAAAATGCAAAAGATATGTTTTTGCCTGTCAGCATATTGAAACGTAATGAGAAAGGAAAAATAAATGATATTGATGACCATCTTGCTGATATTGAAGGTCAATTATTAATTTTTCCTGCAGGTAAAGTGGCTCGTAAAATAAAAGGTAAGCTGGATGACGGACCTTGGCACAGAAGTTTTATACGAAATGCTGTTTTGTATAAAAGAGATGTTATCCCGATGTTTGTAGGCGGTGAAAATTCAAAAAAATTCTATCGTTGGGCAAGAACACGTGCATTTTTCGGTATTAAGGCAAATCCGGAATTTTTTCTGTTGCCCGGAGAAGTATTTAAAAAAAGAGGTGCAACAATTCCTGTTGTTTTCGGGGAACCAATTCCTTACACGACATTTGACGACTCTAAAACACACTTTGAATGGGCACAAGAAGTTAAAAAAACAGTTTACGAACTCGGAGAAAAATATTTATAACTAATAATTTAAAAATGCACATCTTAATAAAAAACATAAAAAAACTCGTTCAAACCGAAACAAAGCCCAAAACAAAAATTTCCGGCAAGGATATGGCAAAACTCAAAAATATCGACAATGCCTATCTTATTCTGCACAACGATAAAATCGAAGATTTCGGAAAAATGAAGGATATGCCCGATATTGAAGGCAATTACAAAAGCATAGATGCCGGCGGAAAATTTGTTTTCCCTTCTTTTTGCGATTCGCACACACATTTGGTATATGCCGGAAGTCGCGAAATTGAATACAACGATAAAATAAAAGGTCTTTCTTACGAAGAAATTGCAAAACGCGGCGGCGGTATTTTAAATTCGGCGAAATTACTGAATAAAACTTCCGAAAACGAGCTTTACGAACAAGCATTGCCGAGAATAAACGAAATAATTTCGCAAGGCACCGGAGCCGTTGAAATTAAAAGCGGATACGGTCTTACGCTTGAAGGCGAACTGAAAATGCTTCGTGTTATAAAACGCCTGAAAGAAACAACACCGCTGATAATTAAATCTACTTTTCTCGGAGCACATTCCGTTCCCGCCGAATACAAAGGCAAACAAAAAGATTACGTTAATTTGGTTGTAAATGAAATGCTTCCCGCCGTTGCCGAAGAAAAACTTGCCGATTTTATTGATGTCTTTTGCGATAAAGGTTTTTTTACCGTTGAAGATACCGACAAAATTTTAAAAGCCGGAGCAAAATACGGTTTGCGTCCTAAAATTCACGCCAACGAATTAGATTTTTCCGGCGGAGTGCAAATCGGCGTAAAACACAATGCCCTTTCGGTTGACCATCTCGAATATGTGGGTGATGACGAAATAAAAGCTCTGAAAAACTCCGAAACTATGCCTACGATTTTACCCGGTGCCGCTTTTTTCTTGAATATGCCCTACTCTCCCGCCCGAAAAATGATTGATGCCGGGCTTCCGCTTGCCCTTGCTTCCGATTTTAATCCGGGTTCTTCGCCTTCCGGAAATATGAAACTTATGATGTCTTTTGCAAGCGTAAATTATAAAATGACCATAGAAGAAGTTATTAACGCAAGCACCGTAAACACCGCTTATGCAATGAATATCAGCGACATAACCGGAAGCATCGCCAAAGGTAAAAAGGCAAATATTTTTATAACAAAAGAAATGTCCACTCTCGAATATTTTACTTACGCCTACGGCAGTAATTTAATTGATACGGTTATTTTGGGCGGGAAGGTTGTTTGATTACGATATTGCAATATTTGATTTTATAATACGGCAATAAAGTTTACATAGGGCTTGCTGAAAAACGCTAAATATAGTGTAATTCAACACTTTATACTTGTATTTTTGTGATAAAGTGCAAGGTTTTTGAATGAAACATCTTGAAACCCTTGCACTTTTTTTGTTAAAACTACCAAATTTTTGCTGCTCAGTTGCACATCTCTTTTGTATTTTGTTCAATTTGAAGTATTTATATACATCTACATCTCACAAAATCCAAAATAGACGCACACCTGAGCTTTTCAGCAAGCCCTACATAATAAATTCTTCATAATTTGAAGGAGTTATTACATTAAATGATTTAACATTGTATTTATTCGAAAAAGTTTTTGACAGTTTTACTTTACTCTTTTTATTTCGTTTAAATTCAAAAACTTTATAATAGTCGGTATATTCTTCAACAAAATCAATTTCCTGTTGTTGTGTTGTTCGCCAAAAAAAACATTTTACGTTTGTTTCGTTATAACGATGAATTTTCATACGTTCGCTGATAAGAAAATTTTCCCATAAAGCACCGCTGTCCGTTCTTAATGAAAGGGGATTATAATTATTGATAATTGCATTACGAATACCGACATCCCAAAAATAGATTTTCTTTCCTTTCTTAATTTCATTTCTGACATTTTTGTTCAAAGCCGGCAGTTTGAAAATAATATATGCTTTCTCCAAAACATCAATGTACTTAGCAACCGTATTACTGTTTGTCCCGATCGTTTGAGCAAGCTCGTTATAATTTACTTCATTTCCGATTTGCAGTGCCAAAGCTTGCAATATCTTTTCCAATAACTCACTTCTTCGGATATTGTCTAAACGCAGAATATCTTTATACAGATAACTTCCTGCAATCAATTTTAAATATTTTTCTTCATTCCCTTCTGATTTTACCACTTCCGGATAATATCCGAAAACAAGTCGTAAATCAAGCAATTTGTTTTCTTGTATAAATCCGTGATAATCGGCCATTTCCGAAAAATTTAACGGAAATAACATAAACTCAAATTTTCTGCCTGTAAGCGGTTCGCTTGTTTTGTCAGCAAGTTCAAATGCCGATGAACCTGTTGCAATAACTTGAATGTGTTTTAATTTATCTGATATTATTTTTAAACTTGTACCGATATTCGGAATTTCTTGTGCTTCGTCAATTACAACAATATCATATCCCACAAAAGCATGTTTTAAACGTAAGGCATTTGTTTGATACAACAACTCTTTAACATCTATTTCATCTCCGTTTAAAAACAGCGTTTTTTTTTCAGTCAGACATTTCATGTTTTCGAGCAATGTTGTTTTTCCTGTTTGCCTTGCTCCGAAAAGCATAATTATTTTACCGTAATAAAGATGATTACAAATAGTTTTTTCTAATCTTCGCTTAATCATACTTTTTATTTTTCAATACAAAGATAATAATATTTAATCATAATTCAAAATTATTATATCTATTTTTAATTACAATTAGCTTTAAGTATCAAAAAAGGAATAAATACTTGATTTATTATTATCTGTACCGTGCGGCAGTCCTTCTTGAACATTATATTGTTTTGAAATTATGCATATTGCAATATGACATAACCGGTTGAATTTAATTTCGGTAAAATTAGTATGCTGACTTATGTTACGGCAGTAATTTAATTGATACGGTTATTTTGGAAGGTAAAATTATTCTGTCTTAAATTTATCCGATGACTTAAAGTCATCGGATAAATTATTTTGTTTTATTTCAAATGTTTCACTTACGACTACGAAAGTAAATTAATTGATACGGTTATTTTGGGAGGATAAATTGTTTGATAAAAAACCTACCGAAAATTAAATATAATCGACAAGTCTTTATTTTAAATGTTGATACTAACTTTTGTATTATCTTATAATCCTTAATCAGATATTAAAAATTATGATTCAAAAACATCAATAGTAACAAAATTTATTTCTTTCGGTGAAATAATTTTCATTAATTCAATACTCTCTAAATTGCTATTCTTATCTATGATAGATTTTGCAGCAAAAATTTTATTTTTTTCTTTCGTAATTGAATATCCAACAAAGGCATCTTTTTTATCAAAAAATAATATTTTACCATCAAAGTTATTTACTACTTTAAATTTTTTACCAATCTCATTAAAAGGTATTTCTATATTAGTTCGGATTTTTGTAACCATATTTTTTTTATTTATTTAATATCTCTTTTTCTTTTTCTTTAAATTCCTCTTCTGAAATAACATTCATTATAGAATAAGGAACAGCAATAACTTTTTTCTTTCTGGAATTACTAATACATTTTACAAATCCGATTTTATCTCTTAAGTCTACAACTTTACCATACTTCAATTGTTTTTTTTTGATAAATGAAACATATTCACCCAAATGAATTCCTCCTCTTGAGATTTCAACTCCTTTAAATCTAATCAAATCAGCTTTACTTAAGTCATCATCATGAAAAATGATGCCATTAAAAACAGAATATTTCCTCATTGCTTTTTTAATAACTTTATCAAAATTTTCTTCTCGTGAACCAGACCAATCAACATCAACAGAAATTGTAGCTATATATTCATATTCGTAATATGGCTCTGCTCCTATATAAATATAAACACCATTTATCTTTTTTCCTACTTTAGCCAAAGAATAGTCTTTTTCTAATACTTGCGAATTTGAATTATTGCAGGCAATAATAATTAACAACAAAATCAAAAATATAGATTTTAATTTTTTCATAATAAAAATAATTTATCGCCTCCAGCCCCCAAAAAGACAAGTTTATAAAATAAAAAAAGCGTGGGAACTGTAACTTACCTGAAATCGAGGTATCGCCAAACACCCACACTGACAAATAAGAACAGCCCACGCCGTAGCGTGAGCATTAATCTTATTTCTTGTCAGTGTTATAGAAATTGGCGATTTCCGATTTCAAGAAAATAAGCTAACGCTTTCCTTTTATATTTTTTTAACTATGTCATATTTATTCTCTTTAAAATTCAAATGCTAAATTAATAAAAACCCACTCAAAAACAAAAATTATTTTAAACGAGAAGAACTTGCATCAGTCAATAAATCCTTAACATCTGCTTCATCTCCGTTTAAAAATAAACTTTTCTTTTTTTTAATACAAGCATATTCTCAAGCAATGTTGTTTTTCCTACTTGCCTGGCATCGAAAAGCATTATCACTTTACCTGAGTTCAAATGTTCACAGATAATATTTTCTAATTTGCGTTTTTTTAATTTTATTTCACTTTTATGATATATTTCGAATATTTTACTTATGCCTGCGGCAACAATTTAATTGATACGGCTATTTTGAACGGGAAGATAATCAGCTAAAAATCATTTTTTCTTTAAAACAAATAGATTATTTTTGAGACTTAATTTTTCAAACAAATTTTAAAAATCTAATTTCAACAAAATATGAAACAACTTATAGAATGCGTTCCGAATTTCAGCGAAGGACGTGATATGAACGTAATAAAACAAATTACCGATGTTATAGAAACCGTTGAAGGCGTTAAACTCCTCGATGTTGACCCCGGGGCGGCAACCAACAGAACCGTGGTAACTTTCGTAGGCACACCCGACGAGGTTATTGATGCCGCATTTTCGGCAATAAAAAAAGCCGGAGAACTTATTGATATGAGCAAACATCACGGCGAACATCCGCGTTTCGGAGCTACCGACGTATGCCCGCTTGTACCTATTTCGGGAATTTCTATGGAAGAAACCGTAAAATATGCTCACAAATTGGCGGAACGAGTAGGAAAAGAACTCGAAATTCCGGTTTATTGCTACGAATTTGCCGCAAAAGAAGAAAAAAGAAA
>JAJRUH010000049.1 GCA_024277895.1 Bacteroidota bacterium
AACGGTTATGTGCGTCTTGGAGATGCTGTTGCAACTGCTGATAACGGAAAAAAAGTTCTTTTTGATGCAGTTCGCTTTACTTATATTTCCGGAAATATTGAAGTCTCTTCTACAAATGTTACCTGCAAAGGTGCAAATGACGGAACGGCAACGGTAACCAATTCGCCGGGACCTGCTCCGCATACTTATTCGTGGTCACCCGGCGGACAAACAACGTCTTCTGTTTCAAGCCTGTCTCAGGGAAATTATTCCGTTACCGTTACCGATGCAAATTCAAATACATATCAGGCAAGTGTTCTTATTGAAGAAGCCGCAGAACTTCTTTCTGTTGCGGCTTCCTATACAGACCCTACATCATTCGGGGCTTCTGACGGAACAATTACAATAAACGTAACCGGAGGTGTTGAACCGTATTCTTATTCTTGGTCTCCGAACGTATCAACAACAAATTATGCTCAAAATCTGACGGCCGGGACTTATACAATTGACGTTACAGATGCTTACGGTTGCACAAAACAGGCGGTTGTTTCGCTTACAGACCCGGTTTGCACTTCTTGTTGTGTGCTTTTAGATGAAGATTTTACGGGACAAGTTTTGCCTTCCGGTTGGCAAAATGTTGTTAATTCCGGCGGAAATTCAAATTATATTTGGAAATTTAACAATCCGGCTCCGCGAACATTAGCCGGAAACTTTGATGCCGATTTTGCAATTTTAGATGCTGATGATATTTATGATGATATTGGCGTTGGAAAAGCAAATGCAAGTTTGATTACGCCTGCAATAAATTGCACGGGAAAAACTGATGTGCGGTTGGAATTTGACCATAAATTTGTGTATTCGAGCAATACTGCAGTCGCAAAAGTTGAAGTCAGTAACGACGGTACTAATTGGACAGAATTAGAATCGTGGTCGGCATCTTCTGAAGGAGAAATGCTGAAAAAATACGACATTTCGGCTTATGCAGCTAATCAAGCAACAGTTTATATTAAATGGACATATACTGAAATTACTGCATTTTCAAATTATTGGGCTATTGATAACGTGAAAATTTATGCTCCGCCGTCAGGGACAAAAACCATAAGTGCAAACGGCGGAGATTATGCAAACTTTACGGAAGCAATAAATGCAATAAACAATTGCGGTGTCGGAACAGGCGGAATTACATTTTTGGTTGCGGCAGATGAGGTCTTTACGGAAGACCCGCCAATTATTACTGCAACCGGTGATGCTGCAAAACCTGTTGTATTTATAAAAGACGGTTTGGGTGCTAATCCGATTTTAAAGTCGACAGGAACGACAGGTTCAAATGATGCCGGTTTTACTCTTGCCGGGAGTGATTATTTTACTTTTGACGGAATTGATGTTCAAATTGCAGGCGGAAGCGATTTGGAATACGGATACTACCTTTTTAATAATTCTGCAACAGACGGGGCTCAACACAACACAATAAAAAATTGCTCGATAATATTAAATAATTCAAATGAAAACTCAAAAGGAATATTTCAGTATGTTCAAACCGGAACCGTTGACCCGACAACTGCAGACGGAGCAAATTCTTTTAATCTTTATGAAAACATTACAATAAATAACTCATATTACGGGATTTGCCTGCACGGCTATGATGTTGCTGCACAAGACCCCTTGTATGATGATGCTTGTGAAATAAGCAGTGTTACCGTTGACGGATACGGATTAGTCGGAGCAACGACAAACAGAGCATCCGGAATTCAGACTTGGAGCCAGAAAAATCTTCTGATTCATAACAACATTATCAAAAACGGAATTTCCGGAGACAGAACTCTGGGTATTTATTGTGCGGGAAATAATTCCGGAAGCATATATTCAAACAAAGTATCCGGTCTTTACGGTGAGGGAATCCAGGTTGTAGGTATCAGAGAATACAATTCAGATATGAGTATTTACCGTAATGAAGTTTCCGACATAGAAGGAATAAAAATGGCAACGGGAATAGAAGGTTTTGGAGGCAGTTCAACTGTTTACAATAATATGGTTTATGATATAAAAGCTCCTTCAGGAAATTCAACTGCAAACGGTTATCCCTCTGCTCGCGGGATAAGTTTTAGAAGTACAACAGGCACACAATCAATATTTTATAATTCCGTTTACATAGCTTATTATTCTTCAAACTCCGGAAATGAAAGCACAGCTTTTTATCTTGATAATTCGGTTGCGGATTTAAGAAATAATATTTTTGAAAACAATACAGATGCAACAACCGGAACAAGAGCAAATGTTTTATATTTTAAAGGAGCGTCTGATTTGTCAAACCTTTCCGTAAATACAAACAACAATTGCTATTATAATGGTGTGGCGACATCAAAATACGCATTGGCTTACGATGCCGGAAACGGAACGGAATATTTTAATTTAACGGCGTATGCATCGGTCTCTCCCGGAGATGCAAACTCCATAGAAGAAAACCCGCCGTTTAAAAGCACAACTCTTCCGTATAATCTTCATATAAATCCGAATGTTTCAACCGGAATCAGCAACGGCGGAGTTGTTATCAGCGGCTATACTTCTGATTTTGACGGAGATTTAAGAAATGCGACAACTCCGGATATAGGAGCTGACGAATACGATACAGGCAGTCCGCTTTGCGGAACCTATACAATTGACAATACCGTTGCAACCGGCGGAACAAATTTTAATAATTTTACAGATGCAATTAATGCTCTGAATGACAGAGGAATATCTTGTGCTGTAATTTTTAATGTTCACGATAATCAATCATTTACAGAAGATATTCCAAGTTTGGAAATTACCGGAACAGCAGTAAACACAATTACTTTTCAAAAATCAGGAACAGGAGCAAATCCAATCCTGAAACCAACGGGAACAACTGCTGATAATGACTGCGGAATACACATTGCCGGCGGAGATTATTACACTTTTGACGGTATCGATATTCAAATTGCAAGTGGTTCAGATTTAGAATTTGGTTATTATCTTACAAATATTACTGCAACAGACGGAGCACAACATAACGTAGTCAAAAATTGTACAATAACATTGAATAACAGTAATTTAAATTCTGTCGGAGTGATGCAGTTAGTTGATGAAAATATTACGCCGACAAATGCAGACGGAGCAAATTCCTTTAATATTTATGATAATATAGCTGTTGAAAATGCGTATCACGGATTTAAAATTTTCGGTTACGATGTTACCGGACAAGAACCTCTTTACGATGATGCTGTGGAAGTTAAAAATTGTATGGTAAACAATTTCGGACACGCCGGAACACAAGAAAGGGCGGTAGGAATTTTGACTTGGTCGCAAAAAAATCTTGAAATTCATAATAATACAATTACAAACGGAACTACAAATTACAGAACTCTCGGAATATACGGAGCAGGAAATAATTCGGGTAATTTTTACAATAATACTGTTCACGGTTTGTATGGCACAGGTTCACAAGTCGTTGGTTTAAGAACTTACGAAAGCAATGTAAATTTTTATAATAATGAAGTTTACGATATTGAAGGGGTAGATATGGCAACGGGAATTGAGATTTACGGCGGAACTGCTGAGATTTACAATAATTTTGTTCGTGATATTAGCACACCGAATACAGACACTTATAATTATCCCACAACACGAGGAATTTCAAACAGAAAGGGAATCGCCTATATTTATAACAACTCTGTTTTGTTAAACTATACATCAACGGCAACAACAAACGAAAGTGCGGGAATTTTTATTGAAGGTTTCAGTTCCGGTTCTGCAACAGCAGACATTCGAAATAATATAGTTGTAAATAAAACGGATGTAACAAACGGTTCAATAGCTGCCGCATTATATAAATCCGCCGAATATTCGACAATTTCGACAAATTCGGATAACAACTTGTATTATGCGGGAACTCCCTCTTCAAAAAACTTAATTTATTATGATACAAATGTTGCGGACCAAACTTTATCAGAATATAAAATACGCTGTGCAACGTATGAACAAAACTCAATTACCGAAGACCCTCCTTTCGTAAGCACTTCCGATTTACATATTCAAACTTCTGTAATAACATATATTGACGGAGGCGGGCAACCGGTTTCCCCGGTTACGACGGATTTTGACGGAAACACAAGAGATATAACCGTTCCGGATATCGGAGCAGATGAATTTGTTTCTGATTATATCGTTTGGCGAGGAACAACAGATACAGATTGGGCAACGACAACAAATTGGCAAAAACAACAAGTCCCGACATCTGTTGATAATGTTGTTATTCCCGATGTAAGTCAAAAAAGTAATAATTTTCCGATAATAACAAGTGTTGCAGAAACAAATGATTTAACAATTTTATCAGGAGCAAACCTTCAAATAAACCCGAACTTTTCTTTAACTGTTAACGGAATAATGACAAATAATACCGGAATTTCAGGATTTGTCATAAAATCGGATGCAACAGGAACAGGGTCTTTTATCAATTCAACTTCAAATGTGCCGGCAACTGTTGAACGTTATTTGAGCGGAACTCAATGGCATTATCTTACTTCTCCTGTTATTGACGCTCCTTTGAGTTTGTTTAACACAAATAATTTTTACTATTATGATGAAACAACAGATGACAGTTGGAGCGGTGGTGTATTTTCCGGAACCATGGGGTGGACAACTGTTACAAATTCTAATTTAACAGATTTTGAAGGATATGCGTATTATTTTACTCCGACAACATTGAGTTTTGAGGGAAATTTGCATACAGGAACATACACCAGCCCACTGTTAAGTTGGACAAATACTTTATCAGCAGATCAATACGAAGGATGGCACTTGTTGGGAAACCCTTATCCTTCTGCAATCGACTGGAACTCTTCCGGAATATCGTTTACAGATGTTGATAAAACGGTTTATTTCTATGATGATGACATTGATAATTATTGTTATTACAATATTTCAAGCGGCGGAGTAAACGGCGGCACGCAATATATTCCGGCAATGCAGGGATTTTTTGTACATTGCTCGCAAGATAACGCACAGTTACAAATTACAAACGGAACAAGAGTTCATAACACAACAAATTTTTATAAGAAATATGAAAAAATAAATTTTCCGTACTTTTCTCTTAAATGTTACGGGAATAATCGCACAGACGAAATAAAAACCGTTATAAATGAGAATGCAACGTTTAATTTTGATGCCGATTTTGATGCTTATAAAATGTATATTCAAACATCGGAAACTCCGTTTATTTATTTTTATATGAATAATATTGAAACGGCAATAAACACAATTCCGAATATTTCGGAAAGTTTAAAAATTCCTTTGGGTTTGTCGGTAACAACAGCCGGCACGTATAAAATTTCTCTAACGGATATTGCAGACATTGCCCTTCCCGTATATTTAAGAGATAAAGATCTTGGTGTTGTTCAAAATCTGACGGAAAATCCGGAATACACATTTAGTTACAACGGAGGAAATACTGCGAACAGATTTGAAATTTTGTTTTCAGAACAGACATATATTGATAAAAATAACAACGATTTTGTAATTTTTCCAAATCCGGCAAATACTTACGTGAAAGTACAAAGCAACAATTTAATAATAAAAAATTTAGAACTAACTGATATTACAGGTAAAGTTTTACTTCAAAAAAACAATACAAACAAGATTAATATCAGCAAATTAAAAAGTGGTGTATATTTTTTAACAGTAAAAACCGAAAGAAAAACTTTTACACAGAAAATCATCAAACAATAAATTTTATAACAGGGTATTTTTTATTGTAAAAAGAATTTACCCTGTTTTTTGTCGAACTTATAAATAAATTCTTTTTGTTTAATGTTTTGGCGATAAGATTCTTCTTGTTTTTCGGCATAATTCATGTCCAGACAAAATTTTATTACCGTTCCGTAATGCGGTAATTCAAAGTAAGTTCCGAGAAGTTCTTTTTTTAAATTATACGGTTTAATAAAAAATTGATTAGGACTTGTTACCGGAAAAATCTCTTTTAACAGTTTAAATTTTCCATTTTTATATTCATAAAATTTCGGAGGATTTGAGCTGTTTTGCAGTATATCATCAGCAAAATATGTATTTACGGCAAGAATACTCCTTTTATCCGAAGTTTTGAATAACGCAATTTCCGTAACAAAAATTCCGGCACCTGTTCCTTCGTCTTCAAATTTTATAAAGCCGTTTTTTATGTCAACAAGTGTTCCGCATTCATTTATAAAGCCGGCTTCATCTGTTGATGTGCTTTTCCAGGTATTCCCGGATTTTGATAATGTGTACGGAAAATTAATTAACTTATCTTTTTTCAGAAGCTTGAAATAATCAACAACATTAAGGACTGTAATCTTTTCTTTTTGAACAGTTGTATCATTTTTGATTTGTACGATGTTGGTTTCTTTTTTGGTTACGATCTCTTTAACAGTATTTTTTGTACTCTTATTGTCTTGTTTTTCAGAACAAAAAGATAAAAAAACAGAGAGAATAATTAATGCAAAAACAGATAATCTTTTCATGTTTTTTATTTTTAAATTATTTTTTTGCAGCGGCAACATACTGCCCGAATTTTAAATTTCTGACTATAAAAATTCCCTGAACTACATCGTAAGCGTATTGTTCGGTTTTTATCGGCATAAATTCAGAAAATTCGTCAGGACGATAAAGTAATATGATGTTTTCAAAATCAGCATCAAGATTTTGTTCGTCAGAATTAACGTAAAAAGTTCCTTCTGCCTTCATTTTTCCGCTTACGGTGCCTTTTATATCCCAATATTTTTCTTTTGAAATTTCGTATTTCTCACTTTGAAAATTTGCCGGGTTTATGTGATTTATAACACTTTGAATTATTGCTTTCCCGTTTAATTTTGTGATGAGAACGGAAAAATCGGTATAGCGGAAATCATAGTTTGCCGTATCGGTAAATATTTTATAATTATCAACTGTTGCATCGGCTATTTTTTCTTCGGGGTCAACAAAAACACTTACCGGCTTTGTGTCAAAAAACAAACTGTAATTTTGCGACATACCCGACATTTTTACTTTCTTTTTAATGATATTTATATTATTATCAACAAAATACAGTTCGATAAAATTGTCGTTGCCGTAAAAATTTCGAGCTTTTAATCTTTGATTTATCGTAAAATCTGCCCTGTATTGTTCTCCTGCTTTTGAAACATTCAAACCGGAAACGGAAAAATGCGGAAAACCTTCCGTAAAAATCCAAGTTTCAAAAAAATCGACAAGCGGAATTTTTGTATAAGAAGCAATAAAATCACGAAATTCGTAAGTTGAAGCAGATTTATAAGAAAAATCTTTTAAATAGGCTGTTACAGCATTAAAAAACAAACTGTCGCCGAGGAACCCTCTTAAAGTGTGAGCAACATCGGCACCTTTGTCGTAAACAGTTGTTCCGTAAGTGTAATCGTGAGGAATTCCGTAAACGGCACGGTATCCCTTATCAAAAATGTGAGCTTGAGTAAGTACTTTTACATGATTTTTTCTTACATAATCTTTGAATGCCCCTTTTCCGTAAACCTGCTCTTTAAAAAGTGCTTCGCAATAAGTTGCCCAACCTTCGTTAAGCCACATATCTTCAGGGGTTTTACAGGTAACAAGATTGCCGAACCAATGATGTGATAATTCGTGAGCCATAAGAGTTTCCCTCGCTAAAGTACTGTCAACGGCATATTCCGGATAAGCAATATTACAAACGTGCTCCATTGCTCCGGAAGTAAACGGAACTTCAACGTAACCCACTCTGTCCCAAACATATTCGCCGAAATCGTTTTCAAAAGTTCGCAAAGCTTTATTCAAATTTGAAAAAGACACTTTTGCATTTGCAACATCTTCGGGATACATAAATAAACTGACGGGAATTCTCCTTTTCGTTATGCTTTCGTAAACAGATTTTATCTCATCATAATCGGCAACGGCAACCGAAACCAAATAAGTAGGCACTTCCTGTTTTAACTTCCAATGAAAAGTGTGTGTGTTGTCTTTGTTTTTCTTTTCAGAAACCAAAATACCCGAGCAAACGGCAGTATATTTTTTCGGAACCGTAATATTAAAATCGAAACTTGCTTTTTCTTCAAAATCATCGATGCAGGGAAACCACGAACGCCCGAACGATTGTGGGTCGGCTTCCATTCCCACGCCTATGTTGTATGCAGAGCTGTCGGTAAAGAAAAATCCGCCCCACGACAAGTCTTTTTTCGGATGTCCGTGATAATAAATTGTCAGGCTTGTACAACATTCCCCTTCAGAACTATTGTGATTATAGGGTATTTCAATAATTTCACTGTTATAAGAAAAGTTCTTGATTTTTTCATCGAAAATAAAAACAGAATCAACGTTTAGTTTGTATAATTCTAAAGTAATATTTTTTAAATTTTTTTTTCGCGGGCTTAATTGCACAACCGTATTTCCCGAAATTTCCTGATTTTTGAAATCGGTAATGTTCAAATTAATTGTATAATGCAAAACGTCAACATTTTTCCGGAAGTCGGAATTTTGCGAGAATCCGAAATTCAGGATAAATAAAAGAAAAATAAGTCCGGAAAAATGCTTCATATTTTTTTGTTTTTAATTTTAATATAACAAGGTTGCCTGAAAAGTTCTTTAAAATATTATTATCCGTTTATTTCAGATATTGAACCGCAAAGTGCTTTCGTGAAGCTAAACAAGTTCGATATAACTACTGATTTTTTAGACTGCCTCGTTAAAAAAGCTAAACAGCGAGAAATACTGTAATTAATTTAATGCAAATATATTGTTTTATTTACGAAATTGTTTGTCGGAATAAAAAAAGTCGGAGATTATTAAAAAACACCGACTTTTTATTATTTTTTTGTTTCATTTTACTCCGGATATTCAATAATAATTGAATCTTTTTTTGTTGAATAACCGCTGAAAAATCCGAAACCGTTATTAATATTGGATTTTATGTTTACCGGTTCGGCAAGCGGATTTCCTTCAATATCCTGATATTTTGAATAAGAAATAACAAAATCATGAAAATCTTTTGTTATCGAATGCAAATTAACATATATTTTATCAAGAGAATTGTCTGCTTCGGAATATCCGTTTCCGCCGTAACCTCTTGCCGAAATCGAAGCATTAATCGTATAATTTGTTCCGTTAAATAAATTGTCGGAAAATACGTAACCGTTCATTTCTTTCGAATTATAATAATTTTCCCAATTCATATTAAAAACATCATAATTTAGACTTGTCATTTTATATCCGGTAAAAACAGGCTCATAATCAGGCGGATAATATTGATATTGAGCCAAATTTGCCGTAAATGTTAAGAAATAATAATTTTCTTCGGCAGCCGGGTCGTTTATCGTAAAACTGACATCTAATTCATCAAGACGGTAAAATGTTGTGTCGAAGGGTTCTCCGGTATCGCTGTTATACCAAGTTTGTGTTTCTTGCGTAAACATCGGATCTGAATTAATGTTTGAAAAAACGGGAGGAGAAGAAATTTCCGTTTCGGCATCAACGGGGGCTAAATTTTGATAATCTGCGGTAATTTTATAGGTTTTTCCCGTTTGCGGGTATATTGTTCCGCGATAATATCCGTTGGTATCATACAACAGGGTTTCTTTAAAAATCTCATTTTCAAATATTTTTACCGTTGCATCGCTTAAAAACTTAATATCATCGTCTTTGTCTAAAATGCTTATGCTTTTTGAAAGGTTAACGGAAATAACGCTGTCGGGGTTAATAAGTCCGTTTAACACAATTTTCTTTTCCGTGTCCGGAACATTTATATCAATAGGTTCTCTGCAGGAAATAATACCGAGCATTATTGATAAAAAAATAATGAAATTATATACGGGTGTTTTCATTTTTATGAATTTTATTTGTCGAATTTATATTTATAACTAACAGAGGGAATAATAGGGAATAAACTGTATTTCATAAGTTGCCGTTTTCCGGAATCAAGGTTTGTAAACATACTGCCGGTGAAATCAACATAAAAGGCATTTTTTCTGTTGTATGCATTATAAACACTTATATTCCAGGTTCTTGTTCCGTATTTTACTTTTTTGTTGAAATTGATACTTAAATCCAATCGATGATAATCCGGTAAGCGATAATTATTTCTTTTTCCGTAATATTCGACAGAACCGCTGCCGTAATAATAATAATCCTGATCGTTATATTGTCTTTGGTCAATTAAATCTCCGATTGTATTTATCGGTAAATATCTTTGTTGTGCCAATGTAACGGAAATTCCGGTTCCGTAAACCCAAGTTGCTCCTATGTCGATTTTGTCGTTAAATTTATATGTCAGAGCAATGCTTGCATCGTGCCGTCTGTCGTATCTGTACGGAAAAACCTGCCCGAAAGAAATATTTTCAAATTCCCGATTTGTTTTAGACCAAGTATAAGCTACCCAGCCGGTTAAGTCTCCTATGTTTTTGCTTATCATAATTTCTGCACCGTAAGAATTTCCTTTTCCTATTTCTACTTTATCCTCCCAACCCGATCCCGTAAGATTTCCTTCTTCGGGGTCATCAAAGAAACTTGCACCTTCTTTGTATTCTATAAGGTTCGTCATATCTTTGTAATAAGCTTCAAGCGTAAGATTCAAATTATATGGTAAATTTATTGCCGTTCCTGCTGCATATTGAACCGAGTGTTGCGGAGGAATACGTTTAGTTGCCGGCAGCCAAAGATCTGTAGGTAAGCCGATTGTGCTGTTTGTAAGAAAATGCAGATATTGTGTCATTTCCGAATATGCTGCCTTTATCGACCATTTGTCGGTAATTAAAAAACGAGCCGAAATTCGAGGTTCAAGAGAGTAGTAAAATGTATCCTGAACGGATAAAGCCGAAGCTCTTCCGCCGATGTTAAATTTTATAAATTTTCCTATTTTTATATCATCTTCGGCATAAACCGCATATTCTCTTGCATAAATATTTTTGCTGCCGTATGTGGTGTCAATATTTTGTTTATTTTCATCATCCGTAATTTTCAATGCCGACACTCCGGGTTTAAAAATATGATAGATTCCGTTTACCCCGAATTTTATTTTGTGAGCAGGAGAAGGCAGAAAATCAAAATCTGTTTTTAAAGCATAATCTTCTATTCCGGACAAATAACTTATTCCGAATTTATCGTGATAAACCGTATTATCACTCGGATTACTCCAAGATGTGTAAGTGTCTTCTTCGGTAATTGCCGTTACAAAATTATATCGACTGTACGTCATGGTTGTATTACCGAATAATTTAGGAGTGTAAACATGGTTCCATCTTAATGCCGAAGTTAAATTTCCCCAGTGCAGGTCAAAATCTGTTTTATAGCTGTTTATGTCTCCGTCATTATTCCAACTCTCTTCAGATTTTACGTATGCTTTGTCTTTTCCTGTATAAACACTTAAAAATAATCTGTCCTTATCGGAAAACTTGTGATTTATTTTTGCGTTTACGTCATAAAAAAAATAACCTGCGGACATTTTTTGAATATCAATAGCAAAAGAAGAAAACATTTTCATAAAAGGAGCAGCTATTGCATCAAGATAAGTTCTTCTGGCAGAAATAATAAATGAAGTTTTGTCTTTAATAATCGGTCCTTCAAAGGAAATTTTTGAAGCAATAAAACTTGAAGATGCTTCGCCGGAAAACTTTTTCATATTTCCTTCTTTCATTCTGATATCGATAACGGAAGACAAGCGACCTCCGTAGCGTGCCGGGAAACCTCCTTTTATAAGTGTAATATCTTTAATTGCATATCCGTTAAAAACGGAAAAAAATCCAAAAAGATGATTTACGTTATACACCGGAACTCCGTCGAGAAGGATAAGATTTTGGTCGGGTCCGCCGCCCCTGACATATACACCGCTTGTGCCTTCGGAGCCGGATTGAACGCCGGGCATAAGTTGTATGGTTTTTAAAACATCAACCTCTCCGAACAGTACCGGTAATTTTTGTACGGCGTGCAAAGGTATGTCTATGGAACTCATTTGCGAAGTTTTTACGGTATTTTGCTTGCCGGTTACGACAACCTCTTCCAATTCGGTATTCGGAACAAGGTGAAAATTAATTACTGTGTCTTTTGTAAGGTTTAAATCAATGTTTTGCGACTGATATCCGATAAAAGAAGCCGTAAGCCGAATATTTTTTTGTTTAAAAGTTAAGCTGTAAAATCCGTAAACATTGCTTGTGGTTCCGAAACCGAGTTCTCTGTCATAAATATTGGCTCCGATTATTCGTTCGCCTGTTTCGGAATTTTCGATATAACCGCTTACGGTAACTTTTTGCGAAAATAATACAAAAGAAAACAGCAACATAGATACTGTCGAAAATAATTTTTTCATATTTTTGTGTTTAACGGTTTTGTTATAAAACTGTTTAATCTGTATATTGTTACGGTTAAAAGTGTGTTCTATAACAGATTATATTTGAAATGAAGGGTTTTATGCCGAAAGGTTGCAGGAAAACGAAATTATTTTATCGAATTTTTGGTTGGACAGAAGCTACATTTTTCTTATTTTATAAAAAAAAGAAGTTATCAATTCGCTGCATTTTTCCTTTAAAACTCCCGATTTTATTTCTGTTTTCGGATGAAGAATATTGTTATTGAATACGGAGTATCCTCTTTTGTCGTCCTTAGTTCCGAAAACAATCTTTCCTATTTGTGCCCAATATGCGGCTCCGGCACACATAACACAGGGCTCAACGGTTACATACAATGTGCATTCTTTTAAATATTTTGCTCCGAGATAATCTGATGCAGCCGTAATTGCCTGCATTTCGGCGTGTGCCGTTGCATCATTTAAAGTTTCGCTTAAATTGTGTGCTCTTGAAATAATTTTATTATTGCAAACAACTACGGCTCCTACCGGCACCTCGTCTTTATCAAATGCTTTTTGTGCCTCTTTCAGAGCTTCTTTCATAAAATAGTCATCTGTATAAAAATCGGAATTTTGCATTTGCAGGAAATTAAAATAAGAGAATAAAGTTAATTCATAATTTGTAAAGTTATATATTTGCCGAAATTTTCAAAAATAAAAAAATGTATCGAACACACAATTGCGGAGAATTAAGAATAAAAAATATAAATACGGAAGTTGTTTTAAGCGGCTGGGTGCAAAAAGTAAGAAAGCTCGGAGGGATGACATTTGTTGATTTACGAGACCGGTACGGAATAACACAGTTAGTTTTTAACGATGAAACAGATGCCGATTTAAGCGAAAAAGCACAAAAACTCGGTCGTGAATTTGTAATAAAAATTACGGGTAAAGTTACCGAAAGAAGCAGTAAAAACCCTGATTTACCGACCGGAGAAATCGAAATTACGGTAAACGATTTGGAAATTTTGAGCAAATCGGAAATTCCGCCGTTTACGATTGAAGAAAATACTGACGGCGGCGAAGAAATTCGTTTAAAATATCGTTATCTCGATTTACGCAGACCCAATGTACAAAAAGGAATTATTTTACGACATAAAACAACACGGGAAATTCGTAATTTTCTCAGCAATAAAGGATTTCTGGAAATTGAAACACCATTTCTGATAAAATCGACACCCGAAGGGGCAAGAGATTTTGTGGTGCCTTCACGTATGAGCGAGGGGAAATTTTATGCACTTCCGCAATCACCGCAAGTTTTTAAGCAACTGCTGATGATAGGCGGTTACGACAAGTATTTTCAAATTACGAAATGTTTCAGAGACGAAGATTTCAGAGCCGACCGGCAACCGGAATTTACACAAATAGACTGCGAAATGTCTTTTGTCGAAAGAGATGATGTTTTAACGGTTTTTGAAGAAATGACAAAGCATATTTTCAAAAAAGTTATGAATATTGACTTTCCGGAAACTTTTCCGCGTTTAAAATATGACGAAGCAATGGAAAAATACGGTTCCGACAAGCCGGATATTCGTTTTGAAATGAAAATTCATGAAATAAGCAAATCGGCAAAAAACAAAGGTTTTAAAATTTTTGACGATGCAGAATATGTCGGAGCAATTTGTGCCGAAGGACTTGCTTCATATTCGCGTAAGCAACTCGACAAACTTGTTGATTTTGTAAAACGTCCGCAAATAGGAGCAAAAGGATTAGTTTATGTGAAATATAACGAAGACGGAACTTTTAAATCGTCGGTTGATAAGTTTTATTCTGCGGAAGATTTAAAAACTTGGGCTGATACACTGTCGGCAAAACCGGGTGATTTAATTTTGGTTATGTCCGGAAATAAAAAAGAAACACTTACGCAACTCGGCGAACTTCGTCTTGAAATGGGCGACAGATCGGAATTGCGAGATAAAAACAAATTTGCTCCGCTTTGGATTATTGATTTTCCGCTTTTTGAAAAAGATGAAGAAACAGGGCAATTGCACGCTATGCACCACCCTTTTACGTCACCGAAAATTTCAGATATTGAATTATTGGATACCGACCCGGAAGCCGTAAAAGCAAATGCTTACGATTTGGTAATTAACGGCAACGAAATAGGCGGCGGTTCAATTCGTATTCATAATACCGAAATGCAGGAAAAAATGTTTGAGCATCTGGGTTTTACAAAAGAAGAAGCCGAAGAACAGTTCGGCTTTTTGATGAATGCTTTTAAATACGGAGCACCTCCTCACGGCGGTATTGCTTTTGGTCTTGATCGTTGGGTTGCTTTGCTTAACGGTTCGGAAAGCATAAGAGACGTAATGGCATTTCCGAAAAACAATGCCGGACGCGATTTAATGATTGATGCTCCTTCGGAAATTGATAAACAGCAATTGGAAGATTTGCATTTGACTGTTGTGAAAAAATTTTAAGCAGTTGCGATATGCTGCACAAATAACCTTTAAGCAGTTAAAACCGCTTAAAGGATGGGAATGAGAACTGTTAAAAGGTTGAAAAGATTATAAACTATTGCAAGATTAGCAGTGTTTTTTTCGAATTATTTTACAAATCGTTCATCATCTTTTGTATTTTTGAGCTTATAGACATTATTTTTAAGCCATCCGTTTTCTGTTGTATTTCTGTTATCAAATTCCGGAACGAAAGGTTTTATGTCTATGAGAGGTGTCCCTTCCAAAATATCAATATTTTCGACGTATAATATATTTTTTTCAATTTTGTTAAGTCGAACAATTGACATTCCTATTGAATTCGGTCTGCTTGGGGCTCGAATCGAAAAAATTCCGTGTTCCGTATCATCCATAAAAGGCTTCATTTTTAAAGATGATTTTTTTGATAAATGAAAATGATAAATCAAAATAATATGAGAAAATTTCTCCAAATCTTGTAATCCGTCACTAAATTCAGGAAAAATTTCAACGGTTCCTTTACTTTGAGAAGCCGTCGGCTGAATAGGAGTTCCTTTCGGCTCTTTAAAGGGCGAATGAATTACTCCGATTGGTTTGTATTTTATTTCAACCACTTTGTTAATGTTTGACAGATAAATTTATAAATTATCGGGATTAATTTCAAAACTTGTTAAGTCAATAAATTTCTGAATTCTTTCTGCAATTTCGTGTTTGTTAAGATTTTGAATACGCTCTGTCCCGAATTTTTCTATATTGAAAGATGCCATAACCGAGCCGATAACCAAAGCATTTTTCATATTTTCAAAAGATAAATCATCTGTTTTTGCAAGCCACCCTATAAAACCTCCGGCAAAAGTATCTCCGGCACCGGTAGGGTCAAAAACAGTTTTCAGAGGCAATGCCGGAACACTGAAAATATTTTCTTTATCAAACAGTAAAGCACCGTGCTTTCCCTTTTTTATGATTAAATATTTAGGACCTTGCGACAAAATAACTTCGGCTGCCGCAAGCAAAGAATTTTCGCCGGAAAATTGTTGGGCTTCCTCATCGTTAATACAAAGCAAATCAACCATAGAAACAGTTTTTTTTAAATCTTCGGGTGTTTTGTCCATCCAAAAATTCATAGTATCCATCATAACAAATTTCGGACGATTGTGCATTCGTTCAATTACCGATCTTTGTATTGAAGGAGTCAGATTTCCGAGCATCAGATAATCGGAATTTTGATAGGCTTCCGGAACAACAGGGTCGAAATCAGCCAATGAGTTTAACTCGGTAAGCAGGGTGTCTCTTTTGTTCATATTATCGTGATATTTCCCTGACCAAAAAAAGGTTTTTTCTCCTTTTTTAATTTGAATACCCTGAATGTCAATTTTATGGTTCTTAAGCATATCAAGATAATCCTGCGGAAAATCATCGCCCACAACAGAAATCAGATTGGTGTTTTTTTTAAAATATGAAGCTGAAAGTGCAACATAAGTGCCGGCTCCTCCTATAATTTTATCGGTTTTCCCGAATGGTGTTTCTATTGCATCAAAAGCAACGGTTCCTACAATTGTTAAACTCATTAATTTTTTGTTTTTAGTGAAAATTTTATGCAAATATATTTGTTTTTTAAAAAATCGTATTACTTTTGCATCGCTAAATTAAAAAATTCCTCCTTAGCTCAGTTGGTTAGAGCGTCGGACTGTTAATCCGCAGGTCCTAGGTTCAAGTCCTAGAGGAGGAGCAAAAGCCCGGCAAAATTGTCGGGCTTTTTTGTTTTAAACATCAATATTTTTCTGACAAATTAATTCTTTTGTATCTAAATTAAAACAACAAAGTTTTCCTAATTGTTTATAATCATAAATTTTATGCGGTTTGGTATAAACGCAACCGTTGTCTAATTTAATAATTTTTTTATTTTTCTTAATTTGTTTTAAAATTTGATGAAAATAAGTAGGGCTGTGCCCGATTATTATGCTTTTTCCTTTTGCTTTTTCCATGTTGTATTTAAAATTTCTGATATTTAACAGAGAATTTATGTCATCAAAAGGATTTTCTTTTTTGAAATCAAAACCGGCATGAACTAAAAAATAGTCTTCAAGCTCAATATAATACGGTAAAGATTTCATAAACTTTCGATATTTTTTTCTGAGTTTTTTCTTTTTATTCAAAATACTTGTACTGTTATTTAACTTTTTAACATAATAATAAAACGCTTTTTCATTATATTCTTTTTCTGCCTGAAGCATTTGATATTCATGATTTCCGGATAGAGGTGTAACCTTCGGAAATTCTTTTTTTAATTGAATAATGATATCCAAAACCTCGCTGCTGTCGGGACCCCTGTCGATATAATCTCCCAAGAAATACAAGGTATCTTCTGACGTAATTTGAAGTTTATTTAATAAAGCTCGCAGTGTTTTACTGCACCCGTGGATATCTGAAATTGCCAGACGTCTGCCGGATTTTTCTGATTGTAATAAAACTCGTTGTTTGTTCGTATTTTTTTGCATTTTGTCCGAAAGGTTCAAATTAAATGAAAAATATTCAGCAAATTTGTAATATTTAAATAAATAAAAATAAATTAATATGAAGAAACTTTTTTTTTATTTCGCATCTGTATTGACATTATTCAGTGCATGTAATCAAAATAATAAAACCGTGAAAGATAACCCTTTGTTAGTTGCTGAGTTTAACACTCCGTTTGAAGTGCCGCCGTTTTCAAAAATTAAAAATAAACATTATTTGCCGGCATTTAAAGAGGCAATGAAAATTCAAAAAGAAGAAATTGATAGCATTGTTAACAATCCTGAAGAGCCGACTTTTGAAAATACTTTGGTCGCTCTCGATAACAGCGGAGAGTTACTTAATCGTGTCAGTAACATTTTCTTTAATCTGAAAAGTGCAGATACTAATGACAGTATTAATCAAATTGCGAAAGAAGTCTCTCCGCTTTTATCGCAACACCAAGATGATATCTCTTTAAACGAAGGATTGTTTAAACGAGTAAAAGCTGTTTATGACAAACAAGATGACTTGAATTTGAATACCGAACAAAAAATGCTTCTGAAAAAAGTATATGAAAACTTTGTAAGAGGCGGAGCAAATTTAACAGGCGAGCAAAAAGAGCGTTTCAGAGAAATCAATAAAAAGCTTTCGATGCTTACTCTTAAATTCGGTGAAAACTTATTGAACGAAAACAATGCTTTTGAATTGGTAATTGACAATAAAGCAGATCTTGCAGGTTTGCCTGAAGCCGTTATTTCCGGAGCAAAGGAAACTGCCGAAGCAAAGGGATATAAAGATAAATGGGTGTTTACACTTCAAAAGCCGAGTTTAATTCCTTTTTTAACATATTCCGAAAAGAGAAATTTGCGAGAGAAAATTTTTAAGGCTTATATAAACAGAGGCGATAATAATAACGAAAACGACAATAAAGACATTATTAAACAAATTGTAAATCTTCGTGTTGAAAGAGCTCATATGCTGGGTTTTAAAACGCATGCCGATTATATTTTAGACGTAAATATGGCGAAAACACCGAAAAATGTTTTTGATTTGTTGAATAAAGTTTGGAAACCTGCATTGAAAACAGCCAAACAGGAAGCTGCCGATATTCAGACAATGATAAACAAAGACGGGAAAAACTTCAAACTTCAGCCTTGGGATTGGTGGTATTATTCAGAAAAAATACGAAAAAAACGTTATGATTTAGATGAAGAAGCATTACGACCGTATTTTAAGTTGGAAAATGTAAGAAAAGGTATGTTTCTGTTAGCTAACAAATTATATGGTATTACCTTTACCCCTTTAACAGATGTTCCTGTGTATAATAAAGATGTGTCGGTATTTGAAGTAAAAGATGCCGACGGAAGTTATATCGGAATTTACTATGTTGATTATTTCCCGCGAAAAAGTAAACAAGGCGGAGCCTGGATGACAAGTTTTACGAAACAATCGCATATAAAAGGAAAAGATGTGAAACCAATAGTTATGAATGTTACAAATTTCTCGAAACCCACGGGAGATAAACCGGCATTATTGAGTTTTGAAGAAGTTGAAACGATGTTTCATGAATTCGGGCATGCTTTACACGGATTATTATCCGAATGTACTTATAACACGCTTTCGGGGACTTCCGTTGCTCGTGATTTTGTTGAACTTCCTTCTCAAATTATGGAAAATTGGGCTTCCGAACCCGAAATGTTAAAGTTATATGCCAACGATTATAAAACCGGAAAAGTTATTTCTGACGAACTCATTCAAAAAATACAAAAAAGCAAACAGTTTAATCAAGGATTTATTACGACAGAATATATGGCTGCTGCTTATTTGGATATGTATTGGCATAC
This sequence comes from Bacteroidota bacterium, assembly GCA_024277895.1. Lineage (GTDB taxonomy): Bacteria > Bacteroidota > Bacteroidia > Bacteroidales > JAADGE01 > JAADGE01. The sequence continues at coordinate 19,086 of JAJRUH010000049.1, forward strand.
AATGTCAGAAAAAGATGACAGTTTAGATGTTAATAAATTTGAAAGTGATGTATTTAATAAAATCGGGTTAATTCCGGAAATAATATCACGTTATCGCAGCACTAATTTTGCACATATTTTCAGTGGTGAATATTCAGCAGGATACTACGGATACCAATGGGCTGCAGTTTTAGATGCTGATGCTTTTCAGGCATTTAAAGAAACCGGAGACATTTTTAATAAAGAAGTTGCAACATCTTTCAGAAATAATATTTTATCGAAAGGCGGAACCGATGAGCCGATGAACTTATATATAAAATTCAGAGGTAAGAAACCGACCCCTGATGCCTTGTTAAAACGGCTCGGATTTAGTGAATAAATAAAAAAGTAGTTTGTTAAGTAATTAAGTCGGGTAAATTTTGCCCGGCTTTTTTATAAATAGGGCGTGCTGAAAAACACTAACATGTTTGTGTTTCAGCTATTTACAAGACTATTTACATGTACAAGTGCAAAGTTTTTAATTCATTTCACCCTATTTCCTTGCACTTGTGTAAAATATTTTAGCTGCCCACAGGCACACCATCTTTCAAATTTCTCTTATTTCGCAGTATTTATATACGACTTCAAACGAGA
>JAJRUH010000050.1 GCA_024277895.1 Bacteroidota bacterium
ACACTGATTTTTTTAGCTTTAATCATATCGAAAGATGCATCAAAAAAATCTTTTACAATGGCATAATTGGAATTTTCTTGTTCTGTTTCAACAGATTTTTTCAATAATAAATATGCCTGATTTAATGCAGAATCTTTTCTGTATTTGTAAATATAACTGCCTTTTTTACCTGTCAAATACCCTGTTCCGTAATATTGATCATTACCCAAATATTTAATTCTTTGGTCGTAAATCAATAATAATGTATCAATCCACTTTTCCCTTTCTGCTAACAGTTCTTTTTGTTTATCGGCTAATTTTTTTGCTTCGTCATATTTTTTCTGACTTTGAGCTTTTAAAGCATTTTTTCCGACATCGGCGGCTTGATTTCTAACCATTTTAATTTTTGTACGAATTAACACATCACCTTTATAGTAAGCATTTTTAAATTTAGGATAATACTTAAAGAGTTCTCTCCAAAAACCGAAAGCTGCTTGATAATCTTTACGTTTAAGACTTTGTTTTAAATTTGAATACGCTATCAGACATTTTGTTTTATCTATTCCGTATTCATTATTTTGACCCAAAAACAGCTTCATATTTTCAGAGTATTTTTGAAGAATTTTTTCTAAATCAGCTAATTTTCCGTCTCGTTCTAAAGATTTAAGTTGTTTGTATTCAAATACTTTTAAATTATCTTCTGTAGCACCGCCGAATTTAAATACTTCAACATCTTCTAAACCGTCTTGCAATCGGTTGTATTGATCTCTGAACATCTGAATATTATCGGATGTAACTTTTGTTGAACCGTCAGTTTTAAATTCTGTCAGTAAAGCTGTATATTTAGCTTTAAACACTTCATCCGGAGTTTGTGCATTTATATTAAATGCCAAGAACAAACTCACTATTGCAAAAAAATACTTTTTCATCTTTCTTGTAATTTGATATTAATTTTAATTTATATAATTCATGAATTGTGCCGGAATTTATTAAAAGAATCTTCTTCTTATAAACCAGCGATTTGCTAAATTTATATTAAAGTTCAGCATATAATAGTTTTCTTTTAACAGGTTATTTTCAACAGTACCTTTTTTTCCTATTTCAAAACCGAAATTTAACTTAGCTCCGAGTTTAGTAGGAATTCCTACCCCGATATTAATTCCGATATCTTTAATTTGTGTATTATTAAGTAAAAGTTCTGTATTTGTATAATGTCCTCCTAATCGCCAATTTAAGGTTTTAAAAAATTGTTTTGAGATATATTCGTTTGTATATTCAATACCGAAAGCAAAAGAACTTGAGTTAGTCAAACTGCTTGGTTTTTTATCAAAAAACAACACATCATTCCAGTTTGCTTTTTTGTAATCGGCTCCGAAAATAAATTGCTTTGTCATAAAGGAAAATCCTACTCCGTATGCTGTCGGTATTTGAATTGTTCCTTTTGACAATGTATCATTCATAATAGTATCTGAACGGGGAAAATCTGAAGCAGGGTTAATTGTTCGTGAAACAAACTTTGTTCTTACCGTATTCAAATCAGTTTTATTTTCATAAAAACCACCGATTGTAAAATTGTATTTACCGAATAAAGAGTCAGTGTATTGAATCCCGTATCTTATATGAAAATCACGTACTTTAGTATCTATAAGGCTATAAACATAAGATGAATATCCTTGCTCATTCTCAACAGATTCCGTTCTGTTAAGTAAAGGTCCGAATAAATAGGCAGCATTAAATCCTAAGGAAAATCCTTTATAAACGAACGCATTTCCGAAATAAACATCAGTAAGTCCGCCTTCTCCGGTATATTTGTTGTTAAAATGAGAAGTATAATCACCCATAGAAACAGAGTCGGAGACCAAGATATTATAACTGACTGTACTCACCGGATTCATACCGAAACTAATTCCCCAATATTTATTTAGACTAAAAGCGGCATTAATTGAATTTAATTTAAAATCATAATCAACAACATTATTATCAGTTACCGAATATTTTATTCTTTTAGCTTTAAAACCGGATTGGAATAAAAATGTTTTATTAGGTATTGCAGAATATGAAGCCGGATTTGAAGGGTTTATTTCATAAGGCAGACGTAATCCCAAAGCAATTCCTCCCATTCCGTTAGATCTTCCGATATTTAAATTTTCGATATCGCCAATTCCGAATCGAGAATAAGGGGAGCCCAAATTAACCTGAGCTTTAATTTCAGAAACAAAGAGCAAAATTACTGCTGTTACAATTACAAATTTATTTCGCATTATATTTTAAAATTATGTTTAAACCTATTAATATTAAATTCGGTTCTGCAAATATTTGTTTTTTTATCTTTCTTTCAAAGAAAAACGTATCACCTCCGGTAAATGTTACTTTCAAATCCGAATATTCTTTCGAAAATTTATTAATATGTCCTTCAATTTCATAAATAATTCCGTTTTGAACACCCGAGCGAATTGCATTTATCGTATCATTACCGTATATATTTTCAAAGTCCGATTCAATATCTGCTTCGGGCAATTTATCTGTAAATTTATTTAGTGCTTCAAAACGCATTTTTAAACCCGGGGCTATACTTCCTCCGAGATATTCTGATTTATCATTAATAAAATCAACAGTAAGTGCAGTGCCTGCATCAAAAACCAAAACGTTTGATTTCGGAAAAATATTGTTTGCGGCAATTACACCTGCCAGTCTGTCTTTTCCCAGTGTTTCAGGTGTTTTATATAAATTTTTTATCGGAACAGGTGTTTTGTCATTAAAAAATATGTAATTCCGAAACAGTTTTTCAATTAATTTTTGTAATTCTTCATCTGTATTTTTTACGGTGGATAATATTACTCTCTCCAGTCCGGGATATTTCAGTTTTATCAGCGTAATTTTTTCTCGTATATTTTTATCATTCTCATTTTCAAAAACTCGTTTTTCAATAATAAAATTATCATTAAAAACTGCCAATTTTGTAAACGAATTTCCTATATCTGCGATTAAATTCATAAAACACCGGAACTTGCTTATAAAATTTAAAACTGCGAAGATATAAAAAAGGCACTGACTTAAAAAAAATCAATGCCTAAATTTACTATTATGCACTTTTTATTAATATACTAAATGCATTTTTGATTTATTATTCCATCCTGCCTGATAGTCATAATCAACGAAAAAAATTTTTAAATCTGCCTGATAATCGTAATCGGTAAAATATATTTTTTTATCTGCCTGATAATCGTAATCGGTAAAATACCATTTTCCGTCACCATTTGCCTGATAGTCATTTGTAACTTTATATACTTTTAAATCTGCCTGATAATCATAGTCGCAAACATAAACTTTTATATCTGCCTGATAATCATATTTTACCACATAAACTTTCAATCCTTTACCTTTTATTCCTTCTGTATTTTTTGTGGGAGGAACAGCAGAACTCAAAATTATCCAAGAAAACAGTAATCCGATAATGTAAAATTTTTTCATAATAAAAAGATATAATTATAACTATACTGTTATGATGCTAAAGTTACGACAATTTCATAAAGAATATATTATTTTTTCAAAATTTTTTGCAAAGGAAATATTTCTTTTACCCTAACACCTTTCTGTGTTTCTTGTATTGTACAACATTCATTGTATAAATCGTGTTCAAAAAATAAAATTTGATTTTCACTAACAGCTTCTTCAAAAAAACGTTCTTTATCTTTTAATGTTATCAGAGGTTGTGTATCGTAGCCCATAATATAGGGCATAGGAATATGTGCTGTTGACGGAAATAAATCTCCGCCGAAAACAAGCTCAGTATTTTCATACATAATATAAGGTATCATTTGCCCTTTTGTATGTCCGTTAAAGAATTTCACTCTGATTCCGGGTAAAAGCTCACCTTCATTTTTTACTAAATTTAAACAATTATGTTCTTGCAGGGGTATAAAATTTTCGGGCAGAAATGATGCTTTTTCTCTTCTGTTCGGGTTTACGGCTAAATTCCAATGGGCTTCGCTGATATGATAAACAGCATTCTGAAAGGCAGGAACAAGCTCGTGTTTTTCATTATATTTTACGGCACCGCCTACGTGATCAAAATGTAAATGAGTTAAAATTACATCAGTAATATCGTCAAAAGTAAAACCGTTGTTTTTCAAAGAATTTTCTAATGTTTCATCGCCGTTAGGATAATAGTGTGAAAAGAATTTTGTATCTTGTTTATTTCCCATTCCGGTATCAATAAGCACTTTATGGTTTTCGGTTTCAACCAACAGACAACGCATTGCCCAATTTCCCAAATTATTTTCATCAGCAGGATACAGTTTTTTCCAAATAACTTTAGGAACAACTCCGAACATTGCTCCGCCGTCTAATTTTAAATTTCCTGTTTCAATTTTGTATAATTTCATCTTATGGTTATTTTTGAGAAAATTTCAGTTATGGAAAAGCAAATATATAACAATAATTTAAAAATAACATACAAGATTGCAGGTGAAGGAAATGCTGTTGTGCTTGTTCACGGATTTTTAGAAACTTCGGACACCTGGACTGATTTTGCGGAATTATTATCCGAGAATTGCAAAGTAATTTCCTTAGATTTACCCGGACACGGCGGAAGTGAACTTCACGAAGAACCTGAAACAATGTGTAAATATGCCGAAAGTATTTATCACATTTTAAATAAAGAAGGTATTTTAAAAGCTGTCATTGTCGGACATTCAATGGGAGGTTATGTTGCTTTGGCATTTGCGGAAAATTATGCGTTTATGCTTTCGGGTTTATGTTTATTTCACTCCTCGCCTTTTGCCGATAATGAAATAAAGAAACAAATAAGACTTAATACTGTGCAACAAACAAAAGAAGGGAATAAAGATATTATTTGTTCTGAACATGCCAAAGCAGTTTATGCAGATGATAATATTGAAAAATTTAAAGCAAAAATAAACGAAGGCAAACGAATTGCCTTATCTGTTTCGGAAGAAGGTGTGATTGCCTCATTATTAACAATGAAAGACAGGAAAGACAGAAATAATATTTTAGAAAACCTCCAAGTTCCTTTTTTATATATTCTCGGAAAAAAAGATCGTTTTATTCCGGGAACTGTATTAAATCAAATGAATATGCCGAGAGATTATAAAATTGCCGTTTTAGAGAATTCAGGACATATGGGAATGATTGAAGAAAAAGAAAAATCATTAAACTTAATTAATGATTTCTGTAAAAAAATTTATAAATCTTAGCGGATATTATCTGTATTTTTGTCCGAGAACATATTTATATCGTTTTTCAAAATGTCCTTTTGCAATTTGAGCTAATTTTCTTTTTAAAAACTTCTTTCGTAAAGGATTTGCTTTATCGGTAAATAAAATTACGTCAGTATGATCGTATTCGTGTTGCAAAATAACGGCAGCTGTTCCCGTAAATGTTTCTGTTACAGTTTCAAACTTTTCGTTAACATATTCAATTGTTACAGTTGTATGTCGTAAAATATCTTCACGAATATCCGGAATACTTAAACACCCTTCTGTAAACTTCATCATATCATCACTTTTTTCAACAATATGAGCATTAATAAAAGTACGTTTAAAATTTTCGAGTTCCGGCTCGTCTTCCGCCATAGGCGAAGCATCAATAATAAATAAGCGTATTGATTTTCCTATTTGCGGTGCTGCCAAGCCAACTCCGTCAGAACTGTACATCGTTTCGTACATATTTTCAATAAGTTCAGGTAAATTCGGATAATCTTTCGGTATCTCTTTCGCAACTTTTCGTAATACCGAAGAACCGATTATGTGAACAGGTAATATCATTTTATATATTTTTAAATTCTAAATACGACTGCAAAATAATTACGGCACTTATTTTGTCAACCAAAGATTTATTTTGCCTGTCTTTTTTCTTTAATCCGCCTTCAATCATAGCCGCTTTAGCCATTTTTGAAGTAAATCTTTCATCGTAAGTTTCAATTTTTATGTCAGGAAATTGTTTTATCAGTTTTTTAATAAACGGATTGATAAACTGCAATGATTGCGAGCCTTCATTTCTTAAATTAACCGGATAGCCCACAACTATAATTTCTACTTCTTCTTTTACTGTATAATCTTTTAAAAAAGTAAAAATATCCTTTGAATGAACAGTTGTTAAACCGTTTGCAATTATTTTTAAAGGATCGGTAACTGCAATTCCCACCCTTTTTCTTCCGTAATCAATAGCTAATATTCTTCCCAAAATGTTAAAAAGTGCAAACTTATAAAAAATTTTGAATAAACCGGATTATCAAGATTTCTTTAATATTTCTGTTTCAATTTTTTTAACACAATTTTCTGTATTTTTCAAAATTTCTTTGCCCCAAAATCTTAAAACAACCCAACCTTCTTTTTTTAATTTCAAATTAACTTCTTCATCTCTTTCAATATTTCTTTCAATTTTCTTATACCAAAAATCTCTGTTCGTTTTTATTTCATATTTCTTTGTTTCCCAATCTTTTCCATGCCAAAATTCACTGTCACAAAAAACAGCAATTTTATATTTATTAAAAACAAAATCGGGTTTACCGAATACTTTCTTTACATTTTTCCGATAACGAAATCCTTTTTTCCACAATGCTTTTCCGAGAATAATTTCAATTTTAGTACCTGCTGATTTAACGGCTTGCATATTCCGTTTTCTTTGTTCCGGAGTATGACGATCCATTTTTCTTAATTATTTTTTCGAAAGAATTTTTTTATTGCTTTATTCCCTTTTTTGATAACTGAAATCGGCGGATAACCAATCGGATTATTCTGCAATAATACACCGTCTTCATCAGCATCAAAATTGATAGGCAAATTCAAATTTAAAAGAAAAACAGGTAAAAATTCTAATGAATTATTTGATAAATCCAAATCTTTAAGGTTTTGTAAATCAGCTATTTCAACAGGTAACACGCGAAGGTTATTATTTGAAAGAGATAAAGTTTCCAAGTGAACAAGTTTATTTATTTTTTCGGGTATTTCCGAAATATAATTCATTCCCAACTCTAAATGTATCAATTCTTGTAAATTAAATAATTCATCTGAAATTTCACTAATTTCATTATCCATCAGCAATAAAACTCTGAGAAGTTGCAATTCGCCGACTCGACTCGGAATTTTCCTTATTTTATTTCCTATTAAATTCAGCTCTTGTAAATTAATTATTCCGAAAATTTCCGGATAAAACTGCTCCGATTGATTTCCGGACAAATCCAACTTACGTAATGTTGTTAATAAAGCTATTTCATCAGGAAGATTTTTAATATGGTTATAATCAAGGACCAATGTTCTTATTTGATGTAAATTACCCACCGATGCCGGAATATCCGAAATTTGATTAAATCCCATATTAAGAAACTCTAATTTCGAGATATTAAATAATTCATCTTTTATTTTACTTATTTTATTTCCGCTTAAATACAAACGATACAGTATCGGCAATTCACATATTTCATCAGGAACCTCCGTAAAAAAATTATTGCTCAAATCTAATTCCTGCAAATTTTTTAAATCTTTAAAATTCTCAGGTAATGAACTTAATCCGCATTGCGACAAATTTAAATACGAAAGTCGAGAATAATTCTCAATACATTCCGGAAGTAACCCGAAATTATTACGACTTAAATTTAATTCAAGAAGACTTTCAAAATCTTTTATTTCACAGGGTAATTTTTTAATTTTATTTTCGGTAAGTATTAAAGTTTCTAAATTTTCACAATGCAAAACTTCATTAGGAAAAACTTCAAAATTATTGTATGCCAAATTCAAAAAACGCAATTTGGTCAACTTTTTAATTCCTTCGGATAAAATACAAATATTATTACTTTCAAGCGAAAGTTCCTCTAATGATTCAATTTCAAAAACAGTTTCGGGAATATCTGTCAGTCCGGTATCGGTTATTTTTAATTTAATAATCTCGTTATGTTCATTTAATTGAAATCTTGCAAAATCATCAAAAACCCAACCGTCAATATTAAACTTACTGTTTTTAAAGGTTTTTCCGATTTCTTTTTCTAATTTTGTGATATATTTATCAAAAGTCAACATTCTGAATTCTATTATTTTATTAACGCTGTAAAATTAAACATTTTAATATGAAACTTAAAGAAATTACCCTATTTTTCTCAATTATTTTTTTATCATTTTCAACTTTTGCACAAGATTATCAAAAAGAAATAAGCACAATAGAGAATCAAATTCAAAAACTTGAT
>JAJRUH010000051.1 GCA_024277895.1 Bacteroidota bacterium
ACTTTCAAAAAGAAATCCGTCGGTTATTTTAATGAATATCATAACCAAATCATATAAACCGGTTCTGAAATGGTCGTATGAGCATAAAAAAATAGTATTGGGAACGGCTTTGGCTTCATTAATTTTTACCGGAATTATTTTTTCAAGAATGGGCGGAGAATTTATTCCCACACTCGACGAAGGCGACTTTGTTATACAGCCGGTTTTGAAAACCGGAACCTCCTTATCGGAAACCATAAAAACAATGACCGATATGGAAAACGAACTGTTAAATAATTTTGAAGAAATAGACCAAATAGTTTGTCGTATCGGTGCGGCAGAAGTTCCCACAGACCCTATGTCTATGGAAGAAGTCGATATGATAATTCGTCTTAAACCAAAAAGCGAGTGGACAAATGCAAAAAGCAAAGAAGAACTTGCCGACAAAATTAAAGAAACATTATCTGTATTTCCGGGCATAGAATACGAATTTACACAACCCATAGAAATGCGCTTCAACGAACTTATAACAGGAGTAAGAGCCGATATTGCCGTGAAAATTTACGGCGAAGATTTAGATTATCTTAATAAAAAAGCCGTTGAAATAAAAAAACTTATTGAAGACGTTCCGGGTGCCGCAGATATTATTATAGAAAAAACAGCAGGATTACCGCAAATAAGTATAAATTACAATACCCAAAAAATTGCACGTTACGGAATGAACGTTAAAGAAATAAATAATACTTTAACAACTGCTTTCGGCGGAAATATAACGGGAAGTGTTTTTGAAGGAGAAAAACGTTTCGATTTAGTATTGAGATACAATAATTCTTTCAGAAAAGATATTGACAATATAAAAAATTTGCCGTTAAGAACTTCCGAAGGTAAATTAATACCCTTAAGCGAAATAGCAAATGTCGAATACACCTACGGACCCGCAAAAATTTCAAGAGACAATACACATCGTCGCGTTGTGGTAAGCATTAATGTCAGAAACAGAGATTTACAATCGGTTGTAGAAGATATTCAGGCAAAAATTGACGGAACGGTAAAATTCAAGTCAGGCTACTATGTTTCATACGGCGGACAATTTGAAAATCTGCAAAATGCAACACGCAGATTAATAATAGTAGTCCCGATTGCATTATTGCTTATTTTCATATTCCTGCATTTTGCGTTCAAATCGATAAAAGACGTATTGCTTATATACACTGCCGTTCCGCTGTCGGCGGTAGGAGGCGTTACATTTTTGTGGATAAGAGGAATGCCCTTCAGTGTATCGGCAGGAATAGGATTTATTGCTCTTTTCGGAATAGCGGTACTCAACGGAATAGTCCTGCTGGAACATTTTAAAGAATTGAAAAAAGAAGGAAAATATACAACAAGAGAATTGATATTTAAAGGAACCGTTGACCGTTTAAGAGCCGTACTTTTAACAGCCTCGGCAGCTGCTCTCGGATTTTTGCCTATGGCAATCTCAAATTCTGCCGGAGCAGAAGTCCAGCGACCTTTAGCAACGGTAGTAATAGGCGGACTTGTAACATCTACCCTTCTGACAATGATTGCATTACCTCTGCTGTATGCTATTTTTGAAGAACCCGAAAAATTGAAAAACAAAATGAAACTGAAAAAAATATTTTTCTTTATCGGAGCTTTTTTATTGTTACCCGTAATTTCTCAATCGCAAAACGAACCGAAAAAATTGAATTTAGAAGATGCTGTTCAAATTGCAATTAAAAATAATCCGGAAACAAAAAAAGCAAAATTAAATATAGACAAAGCCGATGTTTTAATAAAATCTGCTTTTGATATAGAGAAAACAAATATTTATTACGAATACGATGAAAATAATGTCGCCGACAACGGATACCCTTTAAATATTTTCGGTATTCAGCAAAATTTTAAGTTTCCGACGGTTTATATATCCGAGAAGAAATCGAAAAAAATAAGAAAAGAAATAGCCGAAACAGAATATTCCGTAAAAGAAATACAAATTATTAAAAAAGTTTCATCTTATTATTATACAATTGTTTATCTGCAAAATAAAAAAAGATTATATTCTGAAATTTACAATTTGTATAAAGATTTTATAAAAGCGGCAGAATTAAAATATAAAACAGGAGAAACCAATGCTTTGGATTATTTGAATGCAAAAGCAAAAGCCGATATGCTCGAAATAAAAAACGCAAATACTGAAAAAGATATTTCGGCAGCTTACGACAAGATAAAAAAACTGTTGCAAACAAATTTCGATTTCTACTTTCCGGAAACAGAACTTATTCCGCCCGAAATCAGCAAAATATCCGCAGATACAAATGTATTTTTGAAGTTGGCAAAGAAAAATATCGAGCTTAATAATTCAATTTTAAAAACGGAAAAAAGAAATATGTTACCCGATATCAGCATTAGTATTTTTAACGGTACAAATAATTATTCCGGCTCTCAAAATTACATCGGTTACGGTGCAGGTGTCGCAATACCCCTGTTTTTCGGAAGTCAAAAATCAAAAATAAAGGCTGCAAGAATAAATACGGAGATGGCAAAAGAACAAAATCTGATTTATAAAATTTCATTAGAAACTAAAATTGCCGGTCTTAATTCCCAAATATCAAAATTAAAATCAGAAACAGAATATTACGATAAAACAGGCAAACAATTAGCATCCGAAATTTTAAAAAATGCCGATTTAAGTTATAAAAACGGCGAAATTGATTATTTCAAATACATAATGAGTATAGAAAATGCAATAAAATTAAAATTGGAATATCTTAATAACCTTAAAAAATATACCGATGCAATTATTGAACTTAATTACTTAACTCTTTAAAAAAATCAGTAAAAATGAATAAAATAAAAATATTTACGATAATAATTTCCGCTCTGCTTATTTTTCAAAGTTGCTCCCAAAAAGAAGCCCAAAAAAAAACAGAGAACAATGCAGAACAAAAGGAAATTTTAATTGCGGTATCGCAAAAGCAGTTCCAAAAAAACGGTATGAAAACAGGGAAAGCAGAATACCGAAAATTTGAAGATAAAATACGAACAAACGGTAAAATAATTTTAAATCCCGACGGAAAAGCATATGTAAATTCATCTTTTTCCGGAATAATAAAACGAATCTTCGTAAAACCCGGACAAAAAACAGCAAACGGACAAAAACTTTGCTCAATTACAAGCATTGACATAATTTCTTTGCAACAACAATTTTCCGAAGCGGCTAATAAACTCTATAATCTTAAGCAAAATTATATTCGTAAAAAATCACTCTTTGAAGAAAAAGTAATATCCGAAAGAGAGTTCGACAAAGCAAAAAGCGAATATTTCGGTGCTCTCGGAAACTATAACGGACTAAAACAGAAAGTATTAATGATGAAATTGAATCCGGAAAAAATAAAAAACGGAAAAATTTATTCGGAAATTTATCTGACTTCGCCGATTAACGGATATTTAACTTCACATAATTGCGTTATAGGACAATCGGTAAGCGAAGGTGATAATTTATTCGAAATTATTAATACAAAGAAAATGCAACTCGAATTTTATGTATTCGAAAAAGATGTTCCGAAAATAAACATAGGAAACGAAGTGCTGTTTTTTACACCCGACAACGAAAATATTACGTATAAAGGAAAAATTACCGTAATAGGAAAATCGGTTGATACAAATACAAAAACCGTAAAATGTTATGCCGAAACAGATAATAAAAAAATTGAAAACTTAGCCGAAAATATGTATATGAATGTTGATATAGTTTGTTCGGACATAAAAAAACAAGCTTTGCCGAACGAAGCAATCGTTACTTCCGAAAATCTGAATTATGTTTTGGTTTTGCAAAATAAAGATCAGGATACTTATTATTTTAAGAAAAAAGAAATTAAAACAGGACAATCTTACGACAAATATACCGAAATTCTCGAAAATGACACAAACCTTACATATCTGCTCAAAGGGGCATATAATCTTATAACCGAATAAGTTTTTTCATAATAAATAATGTGTTATTAAAGACCTGCTTCGGCAGGTTTTTTTATTTTTGCAAAATGAATAATTTGATTTCAGAAATATTTTCAATAAAAACAGATACAAAATTTAACGAAACTGCTCTGAAAATTTTTCGTTTTCAATATCAAAATAATGAAACATATAAACAATATGTCGATAAACTAAAGATTAATTTTTCCGAAATCAAACATTATTCGCAAATTCCGTTTTTGCCGATAGATTTTTTCAAAACTCACAAAATCCTTTCTTCCGACAAGGAAATTAAAACAATATTTCGCAGCAGCGGAACAAGCGGAATAGCACGCAGCAAACATTATGTCACCGATTTGTCGGTTTACGAAAAAAGTTTTACCGGAACGTTTAAACAATTTTACGGAAATCCGGAAAACTATATCTTTTCGGCTTTGTTGCCTTCATATTCCGAGCAAGGCAGTTCGTCGCTTATCTATATGGTTGAAAAACTGATGCAAATTTCCGACAAACCGGATAACGGATTTTACCTCTACAATCACGAAAAACTATATAGAAAATTAAAAGAACTTGAAGAAAAAAAGCAAAAAAATATACTTTTCGGTGTCAGTTTTGCACTTTTAGATTTCTTTGAAAAATATAAAATTAAGCTCAAAAACACAATTATAATCGAAACCGGCGGTATGAAAGGACGAAAAAAAGAAATGGTAAGAGAAGAAATGCACCGAATTATACAAAATGCAACCGGCTTAAAACACATACATTCGGAATACGGAATGACGGAGCTTCTTTCTCAGGCATATGCAAAAAAACAAAACCGTTACCTTGCTCCGCCTTGGATGAAGATTTTGATAAGAGATACAAATGACCCTTTTGATTTGCTTCCGCAAGGAAAATCAGGAGGCATAAACATCATTGATTTGGCAAATATTTATTCCTGCTCATTTATCGAAACCAAAGATTTGGGTAAAATTCACAAAAACAACACTTTTGAAGTCCTCGGCAGATTTGATAATTCCGATATAAGAGGATGTAATTTGATGGTTATTTAAAAAATCTCAACTTTGTTAAAATTTATATTTTGCATAGAAAAGTTAGATATTACCTTAAATCCGCAAGTCATCGTATCAATGTGTCAGCAAACAACCTGTCAGGTTTAAATCTGCTGAGAAAACAAATTATTGGTTCCGAAGCATAAAAACCACCATATTACAACAAATTCACATCATCGGTTTTACAAGTATAAAAACAAAATAAAGGATTTTGTCCCTACCCGCCCGGAACAGCTTTGGGTAACGTATTAACGAAACATTAAAATATGAATACGGATTAAAACAGACAATAAAAAATACAAAATTAGCGAATAAAATGGTTAAAGAAGCCATAGAAATTTACAATAATTTAAGACCGCATTTAAGCTTAGATATGCGAAAACCAAGCGAAGTACACTTAAACCCAAATATTAAATA
>JAJRUH010000052.1 GCA_024277895.1 Bacteroidota bacterium
AATTCTAAAATCCATCGGTTCTCCCGAATTGTTTAATAAAATGACAGGGACAGGAAGATTTTCTATTGCATAAGTACCTTTACTGAATTTTAAATATCCTGAAACTTTTTTGGTACCGTAAAACGGACTTCTGTATGACAACAAACTAAATTTAATATTTAAATTGTCTATATTAACGGCTTTGTTTAAAGCATTTTTCCAATAATATGTTTCCCCGTAATAAGTAGGAATATATTTAGGAAAATATAAAAAATCGTAATTTAATTCGGGAATTACATATACAATATAATTTCCGGAATTTATATTTTTTATTTGAAATTTACCGTTTAATATTTCTGTTGATTGAGCTGTTAAATATCCGGTTTTAGTATCTTCTAAAATATAGAGATTACCTTTAGGCAACTTATTTGTACCGGCATATACCGTTCCGGAAACGGAACTTACAGTTTTGCCTGGCTGGGCATAAGCAACTGCTGTAAACAGAAAGAAACCGATAATAAAAGATATGATTTTCTTCAAATTCATTATATTGCTTTAAAATAAAAACTTATACCTTAATCCGAAATTAATACCCATAGAATTAAATCTTGAGATTAACGGATAATCCTTAAAAATTGAATTAATATTTCGTCTGAAATAAGCTGTTGTTATAAAATCCAATTTTTCTGTAATATAGTAATTAAAGTTTATTCCCAAATACACCGAAAGATTAACAGCTGCAAATTTCGGTTTGTTTTTCAAATTATTTGTTTGATATAAATCAGTCAAAGATACAATTTTTCCTTTTGAATTAACAAAAAAACTTGTAATAATTCCTGCTTGGGGAGTAAAATTGAAATTGGGAGTATAAAAACTTCTGCCGTACAACAACGGGATTTCAATGTAAGTAACAGAATTTTTTGCTTTATTATTATAATATTTTATTGTTGTATCGGGTTCGGGAATATAAGTTGTATCAATATATGTATTATAAGTTGTATCGGTAATATAGTAATAAACAGTATCTCCGGTTGCTATTAAACTGTCAATATTAATTAATTTTATGGTATTAATAATCATCTGAATTTCAGGGGTTAAGTGTATTTTCGGAATAGTATCTATTAAATATTCGGCAGATAGGCTTGAAAAATCAATTCTAAAATTTGTATAATCTATTCCGGAAGTAAATACTGATTTTTTTTTATGAAAATTAAAATTTACGGAAACAGTATTTCCCAATGAAGCATTAACGGCTTTATTATTTATATTCGACACAGGCTCATATAATAAATCAGATTTAAATTTTTGAGAGCTGAAAAGTGGAGAATATAATAAATCTAATGAAAATAAATGTATTTTTTTGTGCTTATTTTTTTTATATTTTCGAAGTAAAAGGAAATCTGAATCTTGCATAATTATTTTACCGAACCTGTTTTTTCCGGACAGCTTTACCAAAGAATCATCAAAAGATATTTTATCGGAAGGAATATATACAGTATCATAAACTACTGTAGTATCGTAATATACAACTGTATCGTAAACAAAAATCGTATCTTTAGTATCATTTAATAAATTTCCGAAATGGTTTTGAATTTTGAAACTGCTTAAAATAAAAAAAACGAAAATAAGTATTATAAAAATAAAAAAGCGAATAATAAAACTTGTATTTAAAACAGTTTTATTATCCGTAGTCAGTTTATTTTCGGATGAATATTTCATCTTAGTTTTCTTTCAAAAACCAAAGATATGAAAAAAGTTTAATTATGAAGGTTCGTATCTTTTATGAAAATTTGTTTTCTGATAATGATTTTTTTACGGACAGGTATTTCTACTTTTATTTTAACTGTATTTTTACCGGATGATTTCTTAATTTGTTGATCTTTTTTATTCGCAGTTGTATCGTTCATAGGAGTTTTTGCGTCATTTATAATTACAACATCCTTTTTATCTTTATTTGATTTTTTATTAATTATTTCCTGTTTAACATCTTGTTTTTGTATGGTCTCGGAATTATTCTCAGTTCGTAAAAAATAAATACCTGCCGTTATAACTGCAATTCCTGAAATTACTGTAATACTATTTCGAAATCCGTTATGCGAACATGATAAAACATTGTTTTGTTGCATCGTGTGTTGCATATTTTCCCATGTGATATTCGTATTTTCCCTGTAATTTTGTATTTTTCTTTTTACAAAGGAATCTATAAAAATATTTTCATTTTCCATTTCGTTCTTTCTTAGGTTTTCTAAGTTTAATAAGTGCTTTATTATACAGTAATTCTTTTAACTTTGCTCTCGCTCTCTGTAATTGAGATTTTGATGTTCCGATTCTTATTCCTAATTTTTCGGCAATTTCTTTATGCATTAATCCTTCAATTACATACAAATTAAAAACGGTACGAAAACCGTCGGGCAATTCATTCATTATTTCAATAATTTCGAATTGATCAAATTTTGCATGCTCAATTACCGATTGTATATCGGAAGGATTTAAATCCTTTTTAATTTCTTTTTCGGTGTCTCCTTCTAATAAGTCAAATTTCTCAGATATAATTTCTTTTTTGTCTTTTCTTAACTGAGTTAATGCCGTGTTCAAAGTAATTCTTCTCATCCAACCTTCAAATGAACCTGTACCTTTGAACTGACTTATTTTTGAAAAAATTGTTACAAAGGCATCTTGCATAACATCTTC
>JAJRUH010000053.1 GCA_024277895.1 Bacteroidota bacterium
AATTCTTTTTTTCCTTTTTTCGGTTTGAAAATTTTACCGATAATCTCAAAACTTTTTTCTCCCGATAACCTGATAACGGCAATTGCTCCGCTTCCGGGCGGAGTTGCAGTTGCCGTTATAGTATCATCAAACATTTTATTTTGCAAGAATGTCATTTACTCGAAGCAATTCCTCTCCGACATTACGTTTTCCTTTAATTGTTTTATTAAAAGGAACCAGAACAACTTCATGATTAGTATAACCTACCATAACACTTCTTTGATTATCAATCAAAGCATCAACGGCAGCAACACCCAATCTGCTGGAAAGATACCTGTCGAAAGCCGACGGGGAACCGCCTCTTTGCATGTGTCCCAGTATATTTACTCTTATACCGTGATTTTTATATTTTAAGCCGAATTTTTTAGCAACTTCGTTAGCTCCGCCGATATTATTTCCTTCGGCAACAATAATAATATTAGAGTTGTTTTCAGTATTTTTAAGAAGTTCTTCTAATTTAGCTTCCTGTCCCTCAACTTCGGGAATTAAAACCATTTCGGCTCCGGTGGCAATGCCTGCTTTTAAAGCAATAAATCCTGCATCACGCCCCATTACTTCTACAAAAAAAGTTCTGTCATGAGAAAATGCCGTATCTTTAATTTTATCAATAGCTTCAGTAACCGTATTCAAAGCTGTATCGAAACCGATTGTATAATCTGTACCAAACATATCATTATCAATGGTACCGGGCATTCCTACAAAAGGAATATCGTATTCCTGCGAAAAAATTCCGGCACCTTTAAAGCTCCCGTCTCCGCCGATAACAACAACGGCATTTATTCCGTGTTTTTTTAAATTATCGTATGCTTTTTGCCTTCCTTTCGGAGTTTTAAATTCTTCACTTCTTGCTGTTCGAAGAATTGTACCGCCTCGCTGAATAATATTCCTGACTGATTTTGACTTCAGTTTTACAAAATCATTTTCAATCATTCCCTGATATCCTCTGTTAATTCCCATAACTTCCAAATTATGGGCCAGAGCGGTTCTGACAACTGCCCTGATTGCAGCATTCATTCCGGGAGAATCTCCTCCGGATGTAAAAACAGCTATTTTTTTAATTTTATTCATCGTCTAATCACTTGTCATTATAAATAAAGGATTCATTTCAAAACTCTTATAATAAGGTCTTAATCTTTTTGTATTATAAAATTTATCAATTTGTATTATTTTTGATTTGCTTGTAACCACATCAATAGGTACATTATCATATCTTCCGTTTTTAAGAACAACTAATCTTCCGTGAACTCCTTTTAAAATAAGGTCTAATGCAAGATTACCGTATGCCATAGGAACAATGGAGTCAATGGCATCCGGATCACCGCCCCGCACCAAATAACCCAATTTCTGATTAATAACATTAATCTGTTTTCCTTTGTTAAATTGAGGGGATAATTCTTTTAACTTAGCAGAAACTATTTCTCCGATACCTCCGAGTTTTGCATGTCCGTATTGATCTTTTTCGGCATCTTTAAAAATCATTTCTCCGCCTTTAAACATTGCACCCTCTGAAACTAAAACAACTGAATATTTACTCGGGTTTTTATACCTGTCCTCAATTAATAATTGAGTTAAATTTTCTACATCAAATTTATGTTCGGGAATAACACAACGATTTGCCGCCCCTGCCATTGTGGGTATCATCGCCGTAAATCCGGCATATCTGCCGAAAACTTCTATAACTAAGAAACGTTCGTGGGAGCCTGCTGAAGTTCTTAAAGTATTTGTCATATTAATTGTTCGGGTAACACAAGTACTGAAACCGATACAATAATCAGTACCCGGAACATCATTATCCATTGTTTTGGGCATGGCAACAACTTTAAACCCTTCTTTATACAATCGTACAGCATAGCTTAAAGTATCATCTCCGCCTATAGGAATTAAATAATCAATACCCAGCCAAGCTAAGTTCTCTAAAACGACTTCCGTCATATCATTAATTTTATCAGAATACCTCGAACGAAGATGTTCCGGAACTTGTCCTTTAGGCAAATGACTCGGTTTTGTTCTTGAACTGTGTAAAAATGTACCTCCGGTTCTTCCTGCTCGATTTACAATTTTTTCGGTGAGTTCGATAAAATTATTACTGTTATCAACTTGTTTATCCGGTACCAATTCCACAATACCTGCCCATCCTCTTCTTAATCCGATTACTTTATAACCTTCTCTGATTGCACGTATTGTAATTGCACGTATTGCCGGATTTAAACCGGGAACATCGCCCCCTCCGGTAAGAATGGCTATTATGCCTTTTGTTTTCTTGGTCATTTTACTATAATTTTATTTTTACTCTTTTTAATGAAATATTTCTTATTTGTGCGTGTTTGCTTACGGTTCCGTTACTGTCGTCTAAAATCCATCCGGAAATGTACTTTAATTTTTTTTTAGGATTTGTTTCAATACTAACGTCAAAATCTTCAAATTTTCCGTCTTTTATCATTGTGCCGTTAGAATTTACATCCTTAGTTCCGTCAAAATAATTTGCAATAATAGTCATTCTTTGGTTTACGGAATGATCATCAGGGAAAATTTTTATTCTTGCTTTTAAAATATATGTTCCCTGTTTTCGAGCAGTAATTTTAAAAGGAATAGGATTTTTTTTGCCGTTTTCGGGTAAATTCCAGTTTTCCTTTAAATTCCATAATTCAGATGAATCTCGCATTTTCCTTATTTCCAGTTCTTTCTGTTTGTCTTTATCGGCCAAAATCTGTAATTTTTTTTCTTTTTCTTTAAAATAAGATTGAACAGAATTATAAATTTCAAGATATTTTTCATTATGCACAGCATAATAATCAATAGTTTTACGAAATTTCTCTCGTGAAACTTTATGTTTCTTCAAAACAAAATTATATAAACTTACAGAATCTGTTTTTTTGTTTTTAGCTTGTAGGTTTTTAAACTCTATTATCCCGTCTGCTTTATGAATATCAATCAAAATACTAATAAAATCTTTATCTTTTAATATTTCTCTTTTTTTAATTTTCTTATTACAGGCTAAAAATAAAACAACACTTATCATTAATATATATTTGTTCATTTGCATTATTCTAATTCAAAAAAAATCAACTCTCGAAAATAACATTTTACATTAAAAAACACAAAGGTATAATAATTTATAATCATTCTAAATGTAAAATCTACAGTTATTTTTTCAAATTTTATAATTTTGGGAAATATTAATAAAATATATTTATATCTTTTTATAAAAATTAATACCTGATGAAAAGTAAAAATACTCCCGCCGAAAAAAAAGACAAGAAATTAACATCACGCAGAAATTTTCTGAAAAAAGGATTATTAGCCGGAGCCGGAACTGTTTTGGGTGCCGGAGTTGTCGGATCTTTTGATGCCTTTGCCGAAAGCGGAGACTCAATAAAGGTTTTGGGTCCTGACGGAAAAATTTTAACCGTTGACAAGTCACACTTGAAAGAAATAGGAGCACGACCTGAATCTCAAATGCAAACAGAAGGCAGAGAAGGTATTCCCGGAAGAAAGTGGATTAAAGTAATTGATTTAGGCAAATGCAGAAATGCTCGAATGTGTGTGGCAGCTTGCCAACATGCACATCAGTTAAAACCGGAACAATATCATGTGAATGTTTTGCGTATGGACAGAGAAGGGGAAACTGCACCTTTTTTTATGCCCAAACCATGCCAGCATTGTGATGATCCGCCATGTACAAAAGTGTGTCCTGTTGATGCCACATTTAAAAGACAAGACGGATTGGTATTAATTGATAATGAAAGGTGTATCGGATGTAGATTTTGCATTGCTGCCTGCCCCTACTCCGCCAGAATATTTAACTGGACCGATCCCAGAGATGTCGAAAAATATAAAGATGTTGAATATGATGTAGAATTGAATGTTCCGCAAAAAAAAGGAACAGTCTCCAAATGCCTGTTCAGTGCTAATCTTTTAAGAGAAGAAAGAATGCCTTATTGTGTAACTGCTTGCCCTAACGGAGTTTATTGGTTCGGCGACGAAAATGAAAATGCAGTAACAAACGGAACAACAAAAGAAACTGTTAATTTCAAAAAACTGTTAAAAGATAATGCTGCTTATGTATTATTGCCGGAATTAGGAACGCAACCAAGGGTTTACTATCTTCCTGAAAAGAACAGATTATTTCCCTATAAATATAACGGAAGTACAGAACTGAAAAAAGAACATAGTTCATAAATATAATATAACAATACTAAATAAAATAAATTATGTCTGAAGTAAAACATAAAGACCAAAAAAAGTCTTTGAGCAAAATTGTTGATGATCTTACAAGACCAATCAAAAGACATTACGGATTCACTCCTTGGATACTGTTTCTTATTGCAATTATGGCTCTCGGAATATGGGCATACATCATTCAAATAAGAGACGGGTTAGGTGTTACTGCTATGAGAGACTATGTTTCCTGGGGCTTGTATATTGCAAGTTTTATTTTCTTTATCGCTACGGCTTTAATAGGAATGTTAATAAGTGCAGTATTAGGTTTAATAGGAATTAAATGGATTACTCCCATTGCCAGAATTGCTGAAATGATTGCAATTGGTTTTGCAATGTGGGCAGGTTTAATTATCATTTTCGATATGGGTCGCCCGGACAGAATTTTGAATATCTTTTTACACGGCCGACTGCAATCACCTATCGTATGGGATATAACCGTGGTTACAACTTATGTTGCAATAAGTCTGTTACTATATTTACTTCCGCTGATTCCGGATATTCCGTTTCTAAAGAAAACAATGAAGGATCAGCCCAAATGGAAACAAAAAATATATGAAATTTTATCATTCGGCTTTAAAGGGCATACAGAACAATACAAATTGATAAAGCGATTAATAAGAATAATGGCGATACTCATTATTCCCGTAGCACTTGCCATCCACACGGTTACATCTTGGTTATTTGCTTTAACTTTAAGAGTCGGCTGGGATTCGACCATCTTCGGACCTTATTATGTTACCGGTGCATTTGTTACCGGCGGAGCTGCCGTATTAATTGCAATGTTTATTTTCAGCAGAGATTTTCGTTTAAAAGAATACATCACTGATTTTCATTTTGACAAAATGGGTAAATTACTGGTACTTTTAATGCTTGTGTATTTATATTTTAACATTAATGAATATTTGGTTCCGGCATATAAAATGAAAACACTTGATGAGCATCATTTATCCGGCTTATTTACAGGCAAATTTGCAGTTATGTTTTGGACTGTTCAGCTGGGAGGGTTAATAATACCGATTATTTTAATGCTCTTCAAGAAAATGAGACGACCGATACCTTCTTTAATTATCGGAATTGCCGTAGTTATCGGAGCTTTCTTTAAACGATATTTAATAACAATACCTACTTTATTACACCCGCATTTACCTATTCAAAACGTACCTGCCGAATTTTCAACATATTGGCCTACTGCTTTTGAATGGTCAATTACGATGATGGCTGTTGCCGGAGCTGTTTTGATTATTACAATCTTGGCAAAACTGTTTCCAATAATGCCGATTTGGGAAATTGCTCATGAAGAAGGAATTACAAATGAAGAAATAAATCAATTTGTTGAAGAAAAAAATAACTAAACATTCTGTTTAATTGATAAAAATATTACAATGAAACATATTTTAAAAGCTCGAAAAATTACATTTATTTTTACTCTGTTGATATTTTCTTTTTCTGTGAATGCACAATGGAATATTCCTGATTATGCAAAAGACACAAAACCTAATGTGAAACCTACTTATAAGCTGGCAGAACTGGGAAAACAGCTTTTTATTAAAAACTGTATTCAGTGTCACGGTTTACCGGGAGAAGGAAAGAATAATAAAGCAATAAATGCACCTGATTTAGGTAACGTTGAGTACCAATCAAAACATAATGCAGGGCAATTTTATTACCAAATTAATGAAGGAATGGGATTTATGCCTTCTTTTAAAGATAAACTGGCTAAAGAAGATAAATGGAATATAACATTTTATGTAAAAAGTTTTGATGAAAATTTTAAAATTACAGGTGAAGAAATTAAAACAAAAAACGGCGTTATTGATTTAAAGAAGGATGATTCTGCCAAAACTTTAATTGCAACTGCAAGTATTGTTGATAAAAACGGAATATCAAAACCGTCGGAAGGTGTTGAAATTAACTTTTTTGTAAAGCGAATTTTCGGAAACCTTCCAATCGGAGAAACTGTTATTACCGATCAAAACGGAACTGCTGTTTTTAAATTTCCGGATGATATTCCCGGTGATAAAAACGGGAAAATAAAAATAATTGCAAAATTTAAAGATTCCGATGCATACGGAACAGCAATGAAATCTGCCGAACTCAATTGGGGAACACATTTACATTTTGTGAATCCGGTTTTGGAGAGAACTCTTTGGGGACCTAATAACCGTGTACCCATATGGCTCTTATTATCATTTCTTATTGTAACCGGCGGTGTGTGGCTCACTATTCTTTATGTAGTTTTCCAAATTACTCAAATAAAAAAAGCAGGAAAATAAATATAAAATGAGGCTGTCTGAAAAGGCAGCCTCATTATTTTAATAAAAAACTATTAAAGTAATATTTATTCGTTTTCCGATATTTCTCCTAATTTTTTGTGCTTAATAATTGCAGCGATAAACAAAAGAATAAATAAACAAATTGTAATCCACGCCCAAATCGGAAAAACAACCGTTCCGCCTTGTGCATAGCTATGTAATCCTTTTGAGAAATAGAAATTTACACCTACAAATGTCATAATAACACTCCCGAAAGCTACAACTGAACTTATATTAAAAAGCAAACGCCCCTTAAGCCCGGGAACAAGTCTTAAATGCAGCACAATTGCATAAACAATAATAATAATCAGAGCCCAAGTTTCCTTGGCATCCCAACCCCAATATTTACCCCAAGATTCATTTGCCCAAACAGCACCGAGGAAAGTTCCTATTGTTGCAAGTACAATACCTATTGTAAGATTCATTTCATTAATATCAGTCAACTCCTTAATCGTATGTCCTAAGCGTGTTGCATTTTTTTTATTTTTCAAAACGTACATAAACAGATTTAATAATCCGAGAACAAATCCCAGTCCCAAGAATCCGTAACTTATAATAATGACGGCAACGTGAACAATAAGCCAATAGGATTTTAACACCGGCTGAAGATTTGTAAGTTGCGGGTCGTAACTGCTGAAACCTGCCGTAAGCATTACAAAGAAAGCCAAAAGAGCTGTTGCCGCCAGTGTAATCTTAGAATATTTCATAAAAATAAACCCGGCTAAAAGTCCGCCCCAAGCAACAAATATAAGAGCCCCGTAACCGTTACTCCAAGGTGCGTGCCCCGATAAATACCACCTCAAAGCTAAGCCGAAAGTGTGGTATACAAAGGCTGCTGCCAGAAGTATAATAAAGAAATTAAGCGAAAACCGTAATAATTTAGTCGGTTTCTCAACAAAGTGATTAAAAAATGCCAATACGATAAGAACTAAACTCAAAATCATATAAATATAAATCAACATTGAAAAAATATTTGCTTTATTATAAAATATTTCAACATTAATTTTCTGTTCTGAGGGTAAACTTTCGTGAGAAGTCAATTGTCTCTGAATTGTACTCATATAACCTAATAATTTATTCGGTTGAGTATAATTGTCGTTAATTTTCGCTTGTTTTACACTTTGCAAATATAATTGAAGTATATTATTGTAATTTAAAACATTTAAGTTCAAATCATCATTAATAATTTGCAAGCTGCCGGTTAAAGGAATAAAAGACAGAGAATCATCAATACTCAGCCATTTATGATTTTCAGAGTTCT
>JAJRUH010000054.1 GCA_024277895.1 Bacteroidota bacterium
AATATTTAAATTTTCTTTTTTCAGAATTTTATGCAGTTCGGAATATGCTTTAACACAATGAATTATAAGCGGTTTTTTATATGTTGCGGCAATATGCAGTTGTTTTAAAAAGACATCTTTTTGCAGCTCAAAATCAGGACGCAGCTTATCCAAGCCGATTTCTCCGACGGCAATAATATTTTTTCGTTTTACCGCATTTTCGATAACGGATAATTGTTTCGGGATATTGATTTTTGTTACTTCCCATGGGTGTATCCCTGCGGAATAAAATTTTGTTTCCGAAATTTCTGAAATGTCGTCCGGAAAAAGATTTATAAGGGCAAAATTTTTCTGTATTTTGTTATGCGTATGTATATCAATGAACAGCATCTTTTGTTTTTGGAACGATTTGAAATCTTTATCGGCTGATTTTGCATTTTTTAACAGATACTGAAACGAGTTCAGTATGACAAAGCAGTCTTTCCGGATGATATCTTGTTTATTTTTTAATTTCCTTTAAACCTTTTTCAATACGCAAAAGAGTTTCTTCTTTGTCTAATGCCGAAATAATATCAAAAAGATGAGGACCGCCGCCGGTTCCGGTTAAAACAAGTCTTAACGGATTTAAAACTTTTCCGAAATTAAGCTCATTTTTTTCGATATATGTTTTAACAATATGCTCGGTATGCTCACTTGTAAACCGAATTTCCGGAATTTCTTTCAGAATATCGTAAATTTGTTTTAAAATTTCCGGGGTATCTTCTTTCCAACGTTTTTTAACAACTTTCGGATTGTATTCTTTCGGAGTTTGAAAAAAGAAGGATGCTTGTTCAAAAAAATCTGTTAAAAGGTGCATTCGTTCTTTTACCAAACCGACAACTTTTTCAACATATAGAACATCAACATCAGGAAATTTCTTTTCTGTTTCGGGTAACAGCAGATCCGTAAGTTTATCATTCGGTGTGTTTATAATATATTGTTGATTAAACCATTTTGTCTTTTCCGGAGAAAAACGAGCACCGCTTTTATGAACTTTATGTATATCAAATTCTTTTATCATTTCATTAAGCGACAAAATTTCTTTGTCGTTTTCGGGGCTCCAACCGAGAAGAGCCAGCATATTTATGAAAGCATCGGGCAAATAACCGCTTTCTTTATATCCTGAAAATATTTCTCCGGTCTCGGGGTCTTTCCAATTGAGAGGAAAAACGGGAAATCCGAGACGGTCGCCGTCGCGTTTACTTAATTTTCCTTTTCCTTCGGGTTTTAAAATAAGCGGGAGATGTGCAAATTGAGGCATTTCGTTTTCCCAACCGAAGGCACGATACAATAAAACGTGCAAAGGCAGCGAAGGCAACCATTCTTCACCTCTTATAACGTGAGAAATATTCATTAAACGGTCGTCAACAACGTTTGCAAAATGATAGGTCGGTAAACCGTCTGATTTAAACAATACTTTATCGTCTAGTTGAGATGAGTTTACTTTAACTTCTCCGCGAATAATGTCGTTAACGATAATTTCTTCGTTTTCCGGAATGTTAAAACGGATGACAAAAGTATCGCCTTTTTCGATTTTTGCCCAAACCTCATCTTCTGATAAGGTAAAAGAGTTTTTCATTTCGCCGCGAGTAAATCTGTTATATTGTCTTACAGAAGACCCGCTTTCTTCAAGACGCCGGCGCATGGCATCAAGTTCGTCGGGCGTATCGAAAGCATAGTAGGCACTGCCGTTGTTAAGCAAAGTTTTTATATGTTCTTTGTAAATATCGCGGCGTTCCGATTGTCTGTAAGGTCCGAAATTTCCGCCCTCTTTAATGCCTTCGTCAATTTTAATACCGCACCATTCGAGCGATTTCATAATGTATTCTTCGGCACCTTTAACATAACGGGTTTGGTCGGTATCTTCAATTCTTAAAAGAAAATCACCGTGATGTTTTTTGGCAAAAAGATAATTGAAAAGCGCTGTTCTTACACCGCCGATATGCAGAGGTCCCGTGGGGCTGGGAGCAAATCTTATCCTTACTTTTTTATTCATTTTTATTTTTTTTGTTTGTGCAAAAGTAAGGCAAAAAATGAAAATTACTTCTGATTTTGAAAAAGAATTTGTGTCTCTTTTTTATCTTTAATCAATTGCTCTTTCAGAGCTTGTTTATCGGAGAATTTTTGTTCTTCTCAGGCAGCCCTTTTAATTTTTTTAAACCGTAAATACTTGAATACTCACTGAATTATTGTGAGGAAACCATGCAGTTTGTTAACTTGCAACAAAATGCATGCTGAACAGCATAAAAATAAATTTTGCAAAATCGTTTTTTTTTTTTTCAGTTTTGCAAGTGATAAATTAATTTAATCACTAAAAATATTTAATTATGAAAAAACAAAAATTATTATTAGTTTTATTGCTCGGAATGTTTGTTGTATTTCAGAGTTGTGAGAAAAAATCTTTTACCGATACTGAAAACGGTGTTGAGAAAGATAAGATTAATTATTATTTTGATGCAAATAAAAAAAACATTGAAAATAAAAATTATTATACTATTGAAAAAACTACTATTTATGACTTATTAAAAAACCCATTCGACAAAGAAGATGAAAATATGTTTTATCAGGTATTCAAAGTTGCAAATAATTTTGTAAATTCAAAACCGGATATGTCATTATATGATTTTATATATAAAAATGCGAAAAATAAATCGGTTAAATATGAAAAATTAATTACTTACAAAAAAAAGTATAATTCTATTTTATGTAAAGGCAAAACATCAAAGTTTAATGATATTAAAGAAAAAATGGTTTATAAAGGTCTTAATTATTCTATAGATATATATATTCCGAATATTAAAACAGCAAATTTATCTTTAAAACCGATAATTGCAATAGGAACAGATTTATATACAAATAATGACAAACTAAATGATTATATTCCGGCATGGTATATCTTTGAAAACGGAAGCAATGAGCAAATTCTGATAAATGAAAAAGAAGCATTAAATTCAGATAAACCGGTTTTAATTTTGACTATTTTTGAAGTTGATAAAAACGAGACTATTTTTGAAAAAAATAAAGAAAGAATAAAACCAAACAATAATAAATCTGCAAGTGACATTAATATAAGTAATGTGTTTTTATCAAATTGTAAAATAGCGTACAGATATGAAAGAGATAATAAATCAGAATATGCTTTCGGATATAAAGTTTTGAGTGATGACATAGGTCCTGTTGATATAATAAATGATAAATTTATTAAAATTAATAAAAATGACTTAAATAAAGTTATCTCGGTTCATAAATCTTTGTATCCGCATATTTTATATGCAAAAAGAGTATATGGAGTTACGTATGAGCGAGATTGGTATGTTTCCGGGAATCATAGTCATACGATAAATTCCGGAGGTTCTCCGGCTTGGATGTGGCAAATTTCTTGTAAAATGAAATATGCCAACGAGTGGTATCAGAAAGTTAATTATTTAGATTTAAACAATTCAAGTTTTAAAGATATTCTTTCAAAAGGATCGGTCAGATTTGATTGTAAGTAATAGTTATCAGAAAAATTAAAATTATGAAAAAAAAATTAATTACATTTTTATCTGTTTTATTTATTTTTGGTGAAATAAATGCTCAAGAGAATTGTGTAAGTATTGATTACACAACAAAATTTATCGGAAAAACAATTGATTTAAGCTATTCTCTGATAAAAAACAAACAAGATTTTTCTGCCGGATTGGTTTTTTACACCAATGAAAAATCAGAGAAACATATAATTCTGAAACGGGATTTCCGTTTAGTCCGGTTCATTTTGCACCGCTGAAAAGTGCAGCTTACGGAAAAACTTTTTCGGAAAGATTAGGATTACAGCTAAACTATAAGTATTTTCTTAATGAAAATGAGAATATTCAGCCGTTTGTTTTTACCGGAATTGTTGTTTCAAATATCGGATTTAATATAGATTATTATACTTGGAACACAAATTTTCCGAAAATGATGATTTGGGACGTTTTTTTAGGCTTCGGATTAAATATTAAACTTTCGGAAAATCTATATTTAGGCCAATCAATATCTCCGGGGATTTTATATATTAACAGCATAAAAATAAATTATTTATCGAGTGCTGTTTCTTTAAATCCAATGTATAAAATAGGCTTAAATTATTATTTAGGGAAACAAAAAAAATAAAATTTATAAATCTTTGAATTTTGCAAAAGACCTGTCAGGTTTTCAAAACCTGACAGGTCTTATTTGTTGTGTTTGCTTAAATTAACTCAATAAATTACGCTGTAAAATGTTGTTAAACACAAAAATAGATTTTGCAAAATCGTTTTTTTTCAGTTTTGCAGATGATAAATTATTTAATCATCAAAATTATTAAATTAGGCAATCATCAAAATTATTATTAGTTTTATTGCTCGGAATGTTTGTTGTATTTCAGAGCTGTGAGAAGAAAGGGTTTTTTGATGCAGAAAACAAAATGGTGAATAAGGAGAATGTTAATGCAGATATTAACCGGCAACAACTTGAAACCTTTGAATATTATATTGATGACAAACAAATTAACAAAAATGAGTTTGATAAATATACTGATAAATATGAAGAACCGTTTATTATTTATACAGGAAAAAAAGATGAAAAAACAGGGGAAATTATGTATCTTGTTTATGCTTATACAACTGAAGCAAAGTATATTGCATACGGTAAAAAAATAATTTAAAACTGAAAGAAGCTTTAGATTTTGAAAAACAAATGAGAAAATATGTTGAAGAAAATGAAATTATTAAGAAATATGAAACAACCGGAATAATACCTGAAAGTTATAATGATTATGAAAAGGATCTCTATAATAACATATTTGGTGATAAAGTTCAGAACAAATCATTGTTTGTAACTTTTTATCAAGAACATAACAGACAGGGTAATAGGGCAATCATGACAGCAACTTTACCTTTTATGTGGCCTGGTTGGAATAACAAAACTTCTTGTGTATATCAAGTAGGAATAACCGGTGCATTTTCATTATATCGTAAAACTTTTTACAGAAAAAAAATAGGTACTTTTTACGGATGGGGTATGAATACAATAAACCTTTACGGAAGTGCAGATAATTCAACGAGTTCAGCATTTAAACACTTTTAATAACATACCCGTAAAATGATGATTTTGCGGGTTAAATTTTTCTTATGAAAATAAATATTTCAATTGCATTAGTAATGTTTTTTATTAATTATGGTAAAGCACAAATTTTTACAGAAAGCAAAGAAAAAAACAAATTTGAGATAGGTTTTCATACAGCATATACATATGGTTCCCATTTTGATAAAATTACGAATGAAAAGACATATATTGTAATTAACAAAACAGAGCCTTTTATCGGAATTTATCCTTTCAAAAAAACAAACCTTTTGTTTGGTATAAAAGGAGAATATCAGTTTCTTAAAAGTAATGTAACCTCAATGCCGGATTTGTATTCAGTCGGTATTTATTCAAGATATATATTCAATAAAAAATTGAAATACTCATTTCTAAACAGATTCCGTTTATTCAGTGAGCTAAACACAAATTTAAAAAACTATAAATACACTGATAATATGCCTGTTCAACAAGCAGGATATTTTACTTATACATACCCTGAACATACTGCTAATTTGAGATATCTAAATTTCAATATTGTATCAGGTATTATTTTTAATATATGGAAAGGATTTAACTTGGAACTTTCCGGTCAATATTCAATATATATTAAAGGTAGTAGTTTTATTGAACCGAGAATTTCTTTATCATATATCTTTAAAGAAAAAAATACAGATAACGATAACTATATCAGAACTGCAAAAAGAAATAATTTTATTAAACAAAAAGAAACTAATAAATTTTTTTTGAATAGTTTTTCCGCCGGTTCATCTTTAACATATATTTGGGATGATTTTTCAACAAATTTAATTAATGATGATTATTTTTTTGAAGAATACACGTGGAACTTAAACTTTGCAGCATCAATAAATAAAAAAATATCTGCCGGCATTCAAGTAATGAACATTTTTACGGACGGAACTTATACAGACAAAAATCGATATCTAATTTACGGATTATTTACACAATATGATTTTTTTGCAAAAATGCGAACCAAAATATCTTTATTTTTAGAAATATCTATTAATAGAGGCGATTACGGTACGGTAGGTATATATGACCCATACAGAATTAATAATTTATGGTATTTAGGAACAGGCGGAGGTTTTGAATTACCGTTAAAAATGATATCGGAAAAATTATTCATTGATCTTTCATTGTACAACTATTCAATCTTAAACAGAATCGAAGGAAAGTACAGCTTTACACAATATATTTTAGGTTTAAATTATCATTTCGGAAAAAAAAGAAAATAAAGAATTTATAAGTTCCGAAACAGCGACAGAACCTCCTTTTTATCTCTGACCAATTGTTCTTTCAATGCTTGTTTATCGGGGAATTTTTGTTCTTTTCTGATAAAGTGTTTAAAACTGATTTTTATGTTTTTGTCGTATAAATCTCCCGGAAAATCAAAAATATGAACTTCTACCGTAAGGTTTTTTTCGGTATCAACGGTGGGGCGATAGCCGATGTTAAGCATTCCGGAATATTCTTTTTCGGAAATTAAAACTTTTACGGCGTAAACACCGTTTTTCGGTATCAGTTTTTCTTCGTGAATTTGAATATTTGCCGTAGGAAAACCCATTGTTCTGCCTATTTTATTGCCTGAAATAACTTTTCCGGAAAGGAAATAACTGTATCCGAGACAAGTATTTGCATTTTCAATTTTTCCGGAGAGCAGTGCGTTTCGGATTGTCGTGGAGCTTACCTTTTTATTGTTTAATGTAAAAGCATCAACTTTCAGAACTTCAATATTAAAAGGAGCGGCACATTTTTTTAGAATATTGATGTTGCCTTGCCTGTCTTTTCCGAAGCGGTGGTCGTACCCGACTATTAATTGTCTGACATTCAGCTTATTAAAAAGCATTTTTTCAATAAAATCACAAGAACTGAGAGAAGCAAAATCTTTTGTAAACGGATAAATGATAAGGTGTTTTATTCCGGCTTTTTCAAGTAGTTCTGTTTTCTCGTCAAGTGTGTTAAGTAAAAAAAGGTCTTTAAAATTCGGGTCTAATATTTTTCGCGGATGAGGATATAATGTTAAAACTACCGGTTCGCCGTTTATTTTTTCGGCTTCTTTTACAAGAACATCAAGAATTTTTTTGTGTCCGAGATGCACTCCGTCAAATGTTCCGACGGTTAGAACCGGGCTTTTGATTTTAATATTTTTTATGTCTTTATGAATTTTCAAGTAATGAAATTTAAAAAGGGCAAATTTATAATAAAAATGCCCTTTCCGGAAAATAAGTCGTTGTTATTTCTATCTTACGGAATTTATGTAGTTATTCAATTCCTGAATTGAAGATGAAAAATCAAAAATATCATTGATGATAAAATAGTTTTCAATATCATAGGTATGTGTGTAAGCAAATTTTGCAAACTTCAGTTTATCGCTTTCAAAATCAAACAAAGCGGCAATTTCTTTTACTTGCCGTGCCGTTAAACAATTTGAATTTACGATTTGTTGAGCAATAGTTTGCTTATCGGAATCAAAATCGGCATTTGAGATTGTTTGTTTTGCACGTTGAAAATTTTGAGGATTCATAGGCCAAGGGCAACCTATTCTGCCGTTGTAGCCGGGCATATGATAATAATTGTCAGTTGTATTATTTTCAACTTCATAATGTGTTTCGTTTTGCGAAACCTGTGTATTATAGCTGCTTGTTGCATTGTTAACATTAACATCAGCGTTTAAATCAATACTTCCGTCTTCGGTTTGGATTGTAACATTACCTCCGGTTTCATTAACATTCATATCAATGTGAACACCTGTATTTCCGTCAGAAACAACAACGGAGCCGGTTGAATTATCCGGATAAACAGTTTGATTTTCAGGAATATAATCGTAAGGTAAAGCAGCTTCGGAATAATATCTTAAGACATTGTTTCCTTTTTTGTCTTTTTTAATTCTGTAAGTAATTTCCGTTCCCGGTTTTGTGTACACATTTTTATCGATTTCCGGAATGGTTTTGTCTTCAAAAATAATTTTGATTTTGTAAGCTGCATTTGTTAATCCTTCAAGTTTAACATTTGTTCGAGCTTCGGTATTTTTCTTTAATCCGTTCATAATCACCGTGAAAGGATAACCGTCTTCAGAAAAGAACGTTAATGATGAATAGGAGACCTGAGAAAAGCCGACAGCAGCTGAAGACAAAAGAATAATGAGTAACAGATTTAATTTTTTCATAATTTTTAAGATTAAAGTAATAAAAAAGTGTTTTTTAAAGAAAATCAATTCCGAGAATTGTAATATCATCGAAAAGAGCCGGATTGCCTTTTTTTAAGTTTAATGTTTTTTGCAGGCAGGTGAAATTTTCATTAACCGGTTTGTTATTTGACATACATTTTTCTAATTCTGCTAACCCTATTTCTTCGTGATTATCATTTTCAAGTTCTGCCAGCCCGTCGGTAAAACAAATTAATTTTGAGGGATTGCTTACTTTTAATTCCCCTTCTTTAATAAAAGGAATTTCATCTAACATTCCGATTCCCGGGCAACCGTCTTTCAGTTCAGTCAATGTTTTTATTTTTTTATCGAATAAGAACGGCGGATTGTGACCGGCATTGATATATGTAAGTTTGCGTGTTTCAGTGTTGTATTTTCCGGCAAAGAAGGTTATAAATTTTTCGCCTTGAGCATTAATAACAACGCGAGTATTTAATAAACGAACAAGTTCCGTTAAATTTATTCCGGTTGTAAGGTATGCTTTTAAACTTGCCTGAAAATTTGACATCAGCAAAGCGGCGGAAATACCTTTTCCGGAAACATCGGCAACGCAGAAAAAATATTCTTTATCTGAGAGTTTTTCAAAATCAAAATAATCACCGCCGACATCAAAATGAGGGAGGTAGAATGATGCAATATTAATATCTTTATTTTTCGGGAATAAATCGGTATTAGGAATAAGCATTGATTGCATACGTGATGCTAATTCCATTTCTTTTTTAATACGTTCTTGTTTTAAACTTTCGTCGTACAAACGCTTATTTTCAACTGCAACAAAAATGATATTTGTGAGTGTTTGAATAAAACGTAAATGTTTAATTGTAGGACTTACTCCTTCTTTTTCTTCTTCAACATCACCTATTAGGACGTAGGCGATTGCTTTTATATCGTGATAAACCGGAATAATAAAATCATAAGACAGAAGATATTCGTTTTGTAATGACGATGTACCGGTAATTTCTTCATGTTCGGATAAATCTTTTACAACATTAATATTGAGATGTTCACTTTTTTTACAGCCGGATTCCAGCATTATGTGCCAATCATCAGACTTTGCAAAAACGATAACTTTTCCGATTTTAAGTTCGTCAAGCAGAATATGGCGATATGTTTCGAGCAATTTATCGACCGATAAATTTTCGTTAATGGCATTGGTAATTTCAAGCAGTGCATCTAACTTAAAGTTACAAAATTTCAATCGTTTTATTGACGAACCTTTTGCCATAATTTGTTTTACTTAACACGTTCTGAGTATTCCCTTGTTCTGGTGTCTATTTTTAAAACATCATCAATATTTATAAATAACGGAACTTTAATTTCTGCACCGGTTTCGAGTGTTGCGGGTTTATTTGCAGATGTTGATGCAGTATCACCTTTGAATCCCGGTTCGGTATAAGTAACTTTCAGCTCTACAAAAGGCGGTAAATCACAAGAAAGTACCAGATTGTTTTCTGCACGAAAAAGTATTTCAACTTCTTGTCCGTCTTTTAATAAATCGTTATTATCAACAACATGTTCTTGTAAAGTAATTTGTTCATACGTTTTTTGGTGCATAAAATGATAGCCCATATCATCCTTATACAGAAACTGATACGGATGTCTTTCAATTCTGACTTCCTGAACTTTTATGCCTGAAGAGAAGGTATTTTCGAGAGTTTTGCCTGTGGATAAACTTTTCAATTTTGTGCGCACGAATGCCGGTCCTTTTCCGGGTTTTACGTGTTGAAAATAAACGATTTTATATAAGTCATTTTTAAATTCAATGGTCATTCCGTTTCTGAAATCTGCTGTTGTTGCCATATTTATAATAAAATTTTATTCAAAATACAAAAATAAACAAAAATATCATCAATGCAAGTTATGAATTTTATTCGTTAAAAAATACTCGGACTGTAATTATTAAGTTCTTTATCAAGTTTTTTTGCATTTCCTGAAATTTTATCAAGTAAAGCCCAAAAATTTTCTCCGTGATTTTTTTCAACTGTGTGGCAAAGTTCGTGCAGAATGACATAGTCCGATAAATATTCCGGAAGTCGCATTAAGTGTATGTTTAAGCTGATATTGTTTTTGCCGGAGCAACTGCCCCAGCGTGTTTTGGCATTTCTGACGGATATTTTTTCATAATCGAAACCGTATTTTTTTGCCAGAAAATCGGTTCTTTCGGGGAGACATTCTTTTGCTTCTGCTCTTAATGTTTCCACAACCCCTTTTCGTATAAAATCTTGGAAATTTTCAATTTGAAACATTTCTTTTGTTGTATATAAAACTTTTATAAAATCGGGAGTAATGATAATTTCATTTTTTTCGGCTTTGATAAAAACCATTTTATGATTTTTTGTCGAAAAAACCGTGTCGGGTGAAAATTCGGTTTTTTGTTTTTCTTTTTCCGAAATCTTTTTTTTGCTGCGAATAATCCAATTTTTCTTTTCTTTAATAAAATTTTCCGCAATACGAAAAGAGACCGAATACGGAATCGTCATTGTTACGACGGAATATTGTTTAACGCTTAAAATCATTCGTTTAACTCCGCGTTTTTTGGTTATTTTCACGATTCCTATTTCCGGTATTTGAACTTCTTTAAGCATTATTCTCAGCTTATGAAAAAAACTTATCGACTGCGTCAGTATTAATTTTATGTATTATTTTTCTGCCGTCATTTGTATAATTAGGATTTCTGCAGGTTAACAACGAGTTTACAAGATGCTGCAATTCTTCTTCTGCAAGAACTTTGGCAAAACTCATTGAGTTTTTCTTTGCAAGAAGTTCTGCAATGTTTTCATTGGTATTTTCACTAATGAGTTCCGGATCGTCTTTTATTTGAATCAAAATAGTTTCTATAAGTTCTTTAGGATTTGAATCTCTCAGAAATCCCGGAATACCTTCAATAATTAGTTTATCGAAACTGTCAAATTTTATCGTAAATCCGATATTTTCAAGAATTGTTTCGAAAGATTTTAAATAATTTATATCTGTACCGTTCATTTGAATTTCAAGCGGATAAACTAATTGTTGTGAATGGATTTTGCCGGTTTGTGCGGCTGTTATAAATTGTTCAAATATAATACGTTCCTGAGCTCTTGTGATATTAATAATAATAATTCCTGAAGATATTGAGGTAATTACGTATTTCTTTTTAAACTGAAAAACAGGCGTGTAATGCGGAAGAACCTGACCGTTCGGACTTGTGCTTTCGTCATCAAAATTTATCTTTGATTCAAAATCTTTATACAAAACATCCCAGTTATCGGGAATTCGTTTGTTTGAATTTTTTCTCAATATAAAAGAAGATGCTTTCGAATCCTCATCTTCAAAAGGGTTGTAATTGTTTTTGGTTTTGATATCGGGTTCCGAATAACTGTGGGTATTTTTTCCGATATACGGCATTTCGATTGAACCGTCGGTATCAAAATCAATGGACGGAACAATATTTGATCTCCCGAGTGCTTGTCTGACACTTGCTCTTAAAAGTTGAAAAATCCCTTGTGAATCATCAAAGTTAATTTGAATTTTTGCCGGATGAATATTTATGTCAATATGTTCCGGAGCAATATCAAAATACAGAAAAAACGAAGGATGCATATCCGGACGAATTATTTGGTCGTAAGCAAGAAGAACAGCTTTATAAAAATATGGATGCTTCATAAAGCGTTTATTAACAAAGAAATACTGCTCATCGTTTCGTTTTTTTGCAGTTCCGGGTGTGCCGATGTAACCGTTTATATTCAGAATACTTGTTTTACTGTTTACGGCAACGAGATTTTTTTGGTATGATTTTCCGAAAACAGAAATAATTCTCTGAATTAATGTTGCTGAAGGTAATTTATAAATAATATTTTCATTATGAAATAAATCCATACGGATTTCCGGATGTGCTAAAGCAACTTTTTTAAATTCCGTAACAATATGATTAAATTCCGTGCTGTCTTTTTTCAGGAATTTTCGTCTTGCCGGAATATTAAAAAAAAGATTTTTAACTGAAAAATTACTGCCGCTGTCTGTCGAAACTGTTTCTTGTTCTGTAACACTTGACCCTTTAATGTGAATATATGTTCCGAGTTCGCTTTCATAAGGTTTTGTTTTCAGCTCAACATCGGCAACGGCGGCGATTGATGCTAATGCTTCCCCTCGAAAGCCCATTGTTTGTATGGTAAATAAATCTTCCGCCAGTCGAATTTTTGAAGTTGCATGACGTTCAAAAGCCATTCTGGCATCGGTTTCCGACATTCCTTTTCCGTTATCAATAATTTGGATTAAGGTTTTTCCGGCATCTTTAATGTTTACGATAATTGAATCAGCTTCGGCATCTAAAGCATTTTCAACCAGCTCCTTAACAACAGAAGCCGGGCGTTGAATTACTTCGCCTGCTGCAATTTGGTTGGCAACGGAATCGGGTAATAATTGAATAATGTCACTCATAAATATTGATGAAATTATAAGTGCAAAATAATAAAAAAACTTTTAAATTATGTTTTTAAGTCTATAAAAAAAGGAATAAGCCGAAACTTATTCCTTAATGATGAGGTCGCGAGCGGATTCGAACCGCTGTACACGGTTTTGCAGACCGTTGCCTAAGCCACTCGGCCACGCGACCGTATTATTTTAGGTTTGCAAAGATACAGTTTTTCTAAATTATAAAAAAGAAAATTAAAAATTTTTCAAAGTTCTTTCCGCCAGATTAATTTTTTTCCGAATCCCAAGCGGTTATCCGTAAGTTTTATTAAGTCCAAATCCAAAACCCACAGTTGTGTTTTCATTAATTTTGCAAACGGATATTTTTTCATATAAAGTTTACGTGCTTTTTTCTTTAACTCGTTTTCCGGCAAATACATTTTTCCGGTAAATTGAATGCCTTGAATTTTTCCGACAATTGAAGTTTCTAAAACAACGGAACCGGCAACTTTGTTATTTTCTTTTACGTCTCGAATATGTTTTGTGTCGTCATCGGAAGTAAAAATAAAAGCATTTTCATCTTCGGAATAAACATAAAAACAATTGGCACACCAAGGAGAGTTATTTTTAGATGTTGCAAGCGTAAGCACATGATGTTTGAGAATAAATTCCGTAATTTTTTTATCCGGTTTGTTCATTTTATTAAAACTTAAGTAATTTTACCGTGCAACTTTAAATAAAAAATCGGTCTTATTAAAAAAATATTTCGTTTTAACTTAATATAACTTTTGTATGAAAACCCCGGTTAGAATAATTTTGAGTTTTATTCTCATTTTTTCGATTAATAATTTGAAAGCTCAGCAAGAAACTTGTTCCGATTTTAAAATCAGGCATTTTTCAAAGTTTAATCCTGAACTTCAGAAGAAATATAAAGAAAAAGCATCGTTTCAATACGATTTAAAATATCACAGATTAGAATTTTTCTTTGATGATATTAATACAAAATATATTAAAGGTAAAATAACATCATATTTTATTCCCGAAACAAGCAACTTCAATCAGATATCATTTGATTTGGCAG
>JAJRUH010000055.1 GCA_024277895.1 Bacteroidota bacterium
AAGTAGTTCTTAAAACTAGCAAGCCCTTAAGTTCACCCCATTCTTTTTTTTTAGTTATTAACAAAATTACAATTATTAACAAAGAAAAAAGTAACAAAAAAGAAAATTCATCATCATCATTATCATACATTTTTAAATTATACTTTTTTCTTTAAAAATAACTTTACAAATCTAAAGGCAAGCCCTAAAATAAATTTCAAGAAACTGCCCGAAATATTGTCAATTCCTGAAATTGGTTGATTAAAAATCGACTTTACACACTTTACCGGATAGTGTCATAAAAAAACTCCTCTACAATTATATAGAGGAGTTTTTTTATTCTATCAGATATTCCGTTTATTTCAATAAATGTACTTTTCTGAAACTTTCTATTTCATTAACATTTTCTCAATCGCTTTAACCGCTCTGAATCCGTCTGCAATTGCACTGATAGCATCTGCTGTTCTGTTTGCAGAATCACCGCCGGCAAATAATTTAGGAAGTGTCGTTTGTTTATTTTCATCCACAACAAATCGACCTCTTTCAATTTTAATTTGGTTTTTCATATCATCAGGAATGAAGGAATAATCACCTTCCTGCCCTATTGCACCGATAACCGAAGTAACTTCCATTATTTCCTCACTTCCTTCAATTTGTTTCGGTCTGGGTCTGCCGCCGTCAGGATCGGGAATCATTTCTGCTCTTGCAAATTTTAAACCTGTAACTTTTCCGTTTTTGTCACCGATAACTTCAATCGGAATACCCTGCGGCATAATATGAACACCCTCATCTTCAGCACCTTCTATTTCTTCCCAATCGGCAGGCATATCTTCGACACGACGTCTGTAAACAATGGTTACATCAGCACCTTTTCTTCTTGCAACACGTGCAGCATCAATAGCAACATTCCCGCCGCCTATAACGGCTACTTTATCTCCTATTTCCATATCTCCGCCTCCGTTTATAACATCAAGATATGTAACCGCTTGTAACGAACCGTTTAAATCTTCTCCGGTAATTCCGAGTGTCCAAGGTTTTTCAAAACCGACACCCATAAATACTGCATCCGAATTATTATATATTTCTTTAAAATCAATATCTTTACCTACTCGTGTATTAAAATTAATTTTAACACCGATGCTTTGCATATAACCTACTTGTTTTTCCAAGCTTTCGGCAGGAAGTCTGTATTTCGGAATACCGTAGAATGTCATTCCGCCGGCTTTTGCTTTTGCTTCATAAATTGTAACATCAAAGCCCCGAAGTGCAAGATAATAACCGGCAGTAAGCCCGGAAGGACCTGCACCGATAATACTTATTTTTTTACCGTTAGCCTCTTTAATTTCCGGATTTACAATTTCTTTTATAATCTCAGCATTTTTTGCTGTTTCGGTAGCATAACGTTTTAACCAACGAATTGCAATTGCGTCTCCTCTGTGAGTCATAGCACAAACATCTTCGCATCTTCTTGTACATACTTTACCGCACATTTCGGGTAAAGGATTGTTATCGTAAATAATACGCAATGCATCTTCATCATTTTCTCGGGCAATTGCATTGATATACTCAGGAATATGCATATGATCCGGACAAGATTCCGTACATAATCCGCAACTGATACAACGAGATGCTTCTTTACGTGCCTCTTCTTCATTATACCCCAATACTGCTTCTGCAAATGATTGTATTCTTACATCCCCGTCTAATTCACGCATCGGAACACGAGAATAATCAGAAAGCGAAGTTTCTTTATCACTGTAGAATGAAATATTTTCTTCGCCTTTTTCTTTATTATCAATACCGGGTGTCCATAAAAAATCATTGGCATCGGGTGTAACAAAAATATAGTCTTTTGTTAAATTCAGTGAACCGGTCGGACATACTTCAACACAAAGAGCACACCAGCAGCAACGTCCGTTATCAACTCTCGGACGCAAACCTGAATCGCCTTTTTTTCCTTCATATCCGGCAATTTGAATCATATCAATTGCTTCATTCATACAAATTGTCGAACAATTTCCGCAACCGATACAATCTTCAAGTTTATTAAAATGCAGTCCTCTGTATCTGTCGGAAGCATGTTCCGCTACATCAGGAAACATTATTGTATGTGGTTTTTTACCGAATTGTTTTAATCCGGTAACAGGGGATAATAAACCTTTTAAATCAAAAAATGCCATTTTATACAGCTTAAATGTTATTTATTCAATAATGAATTTCAAATTTTTTAACGTTCAATTTCCGGAGGACAAGTACCGAGACTGTTCATAATAAATGAAACATCAGCAATATTCTCTCCTTCCAAAAGATTCTCTAATAATGATACTCCGTGAACATAAGCAGGACCTTTTACATGAACACGACGAGGTTTGTTTCCTCCGTCACTGACCATATAATATCCGAATTCACCTCTTGCAGATTCTGTTTTTACAAAAGCATCTCCTGCAGGGATTGTCCATTTATGCGGATTCGGAATTTTGTTATAATATTCACCTCCGGGCATTTTATCTAATGCTTGTCTGACAAGATTAATTGATTGTCTTATTTCAAATCGTCGAATAAGTGCACGTGTCCATACATCACCGCCTTCCATAGCAGGCACTTCAAAATCAAGTTTGTCATAAACTTCATAAGGGTCATCAATACGCACATCACTTTTTATTCCGCAACCTCTTAACGGCGGACCGACAACTCCCCATTCAACAGCTTTTTTCTTATCAATTATTCCGACACCTTTAGCTCTCTTTTGGAAAATAGAATTTTCGAATAACAGCTTATCGTAATCATCCAATCTTTTTTCAATATAATCCATTGTACGAAGAGCTTTATCTTTAAATCCTTTCGGCAGGTCGCGTCTTACGCCGCCGGGCCAAATATACATATGATAAATACGTCCGCCGGTTAAATCTTCAAATAAATCCAAAATATAATTTCTGTCTCCGACACTCCATTGTCCCATAGTATAAAGTCCTGCAGAACCGGATTGTCCGCCGTACCAAAGTAAATAGGTTGCAATACGTGCTAATTCCAGCGTCATTACACGAATATATTTTGCTCTTTCAGGAACTTCTCTGCCTTCGATTTCCTCTACGGCACGTGAATAATTTTCTTCATTAGGATCCGGTTCGGGAACACAAATACGGCAAACAATCGTAAAACTTTGCAGCCAGTTACGTCGTTCCATCAATTTTTCAAACCCTCTGTGAAGGTATCCTACATGCGTTTCTGCTTTCACAACAGTATCACCTTGCACTTGCAATTTAACCATCATATTACCGGTAATTCCCGGATGCTGAGGTCCTAAATATAATGTTGTTGTTTTTTCTCGCATTATTATTATTACTTTTTATTCAAATCTTTATAATTATTATCACTCAATTAATTTAATCTCTTGAGTATTTTTTTGCAAAATCAGGTAATTCTTCGTCTGTTCTTTCCTGAACAAATTCACGAACATCTTTTGCGTCTTCTCTTCCCGGTCGCTTGAAATATGTTTTCTTTACAAATTCAGCCGTATCAAAATCACGTCGCATCGGCGGCATATGTTCCCAGTCTTCCAGAATAAATTCTTGTCGTCCGACTAAACCTTCAAATTGAATACCGAACATTTCACGAATTTCACGTTCATATGTATTTGCTTGTCGCCAAATAAAATCAATATTAGGAAGGACCCCGTTATCTCTTGATATTCTGGTTTTTACGAATAAATTAATTTTATCTTCAGGATTCCAAAGAATATAAACCACTTCAAATTCCCCGTCTTCAATCCAATCAACACAAGACATATGTGCAAAGGAGATATATCTGCTGTTTTCTTTTGCATACAATAAAACCGGTATTATTTCTTTAGGATCAACTTTTACCTCAACTCTTTTTGCTCTTCTGACTGCAGATTCATTTAAAATGAATTTCTTTTTTAAAAGATCAAGCAATAATTGTTCTTTATTCAATTTATTTTCAGACATAGTTTCCAAATTATGAAATAATTAAAAATTAAAATCGGGCATAACCCAATTTGTAATTATTTTCTTTTGATTAGCTTTATATTCGTCAATATTTTTTTTGTATATGTCCCAACCGTCAGCTTTGCCTTGCTGAATTAATTTCTGAAGTTTTACAAATCCTGCAATAACTGCTTCGGGACGCGGCATACAACCGTTAATATAAACATCCACCGGCAAATATTTATCCAAAACATTTATAGTGTTATAACTGTCCCAATACATTCCGCCGTTTATTGTACAAGAACCGAAACCTATCACATATTTAGGGTCTTGCATTTGTTCATATACTTTTATAACTCTCTTCAATGATTTTGTTGCCAGATATCCGGTAATAAGTAAAACATCTGCTTGTCTCGGAGTAGCTGATCCTCTGATACCGAAACGTTCAGCATCATATCTGGAAGTCATTGTCGGAGGTATCTCAATAGCACCGCAACCGGTACCGTATGCTAAAATAAACAAAGAATGTTTTCGTGCATAATTTTGAATAATATCAACTATTTTTTGTGATTCTTTATCGTTGTACATTGTATTAAAATTCTTTTATATAAAAATTAAAATGCGGCATAAATTAATGCTATAAATCCGAAAAATGTGGGCCACCCCCAAAAATATCTTACCGATTGTTCTGTTCTGAAACGTGCACTTACAGCACCCCACAACACAGGATACATATATAAAGTAAAAGTTTTAAGAACTAAAACAATTAAATTTGATGCCCCGCCCATAAATAAATCAACATATAAGGTTAGTTTTACAAATGCGAAAATAGAACCGCTTGTCATCATTGTAGAAAGATATTTCCCTCCGAATTCCGAAATTGGTCCGGATGCTAACTCTGCCGGAGCTCCCACTATATCAAAAGGCGAATAACGAAACATACCGGGCATAGCTAACAACGCAGCAATAAAAGCAAAAGGAGACGAGAACATTAACCAAGTACCGCTTTGACTTTGCACCTCCATTAATCCTGTAACGGATGTTGTTTTATACTGAATCATAAGTGCCACTAAAGCCATAACCCAAGGAATTTCAAAACCAACCATTTGTGTTAAACCTCTGCTCACACCTATTGCCGAATTCGGATTCCCGGTAGAACCTGCTCCGAGAGCCATACCCAAAGAACCAAAAACCATAATATAAAGCAGGAATATAATATCACCGCTGAAATTAAGATTTGAGAAAAATAAACCGTCATTCAAAACAGGAACAAACATTAATGTAGTTATTGACATAGTAATCATCCACAAAGGTGCAAAATGATGCATCAGACCATATCGTACAGACGTTTTTTTAAATAACAATTTTAATACATCTAAAAAATTTTGCCACACCGGCGGTCCTACTCTGTTTTGAATCCGTGCAATTATTTTTCTGCTGAAACCTCCGTAGAACATTCCGACTACAAATGCTAAAATTGTTGTCAAAACTGCTCCGAGTATTTTATATCCTATTCCTTCCATTTTACTTTATTAAGGATTTTTTATTTTATAAATTAATAACCAAAAATTGATTTGCTGAAAATAAGTAATATTGCTAAAAATATAATGACATAAACAGCGTATGTCTGACCGTTTCCGGTATAAATTCTTCGCATAAAATCGAATAATGCCTCAAGACCTTTTCCGAAATCTTCATAATATTTATTAATCTTCCATTTCAAAATCGGCTGTAAAACACGTTGAAAAGGTTTGTAAAAATCCATTGCATAAGTCATATTATCTTCAGGTTTAATCATTTCACCGGAAGAACTAATATCTTTCGTACTTATTTTGGTTGAATGTTTGTATCCTCTCCATGTAATAAAAATTAAGAATGCAACAAAAACAACAACAACGGATAAATAAACAT
Source organism: Bacteroidota bacterium (assembly GCA_024277895.1). Taxonomy (GTDB): domain Bacteria; phylum Bacteroidota; class Bacteroidia; order Bacteroidales; family JAADGE01; genus JAADGE01. Next base: position 5,835 of record JAJRUH010000055.1, read on the forward strand.
GTTGAACATTTACACTGTCACCCCATGCATTAGTTAAAACAGACATTTGCCAATTTACATCGTGAAACCCCAGATTTGTCATCCCTTCGGCAACATATTTAAAAACGATACCCGGATATGCTCCTGTTACTAATAAAAATACTGATAATAAAAGCATCGGAATAATCATAACGGGCGAAGCTTCTTTAACATGATCAAACTCAGGCTCTTGTTGCCCTAAGAATAAACCGAATAAGAATTTGAAACAATATAAAAATGCCGCAGTCGATGATAAGAAAATCATAATTACCATTAAAAAATTACTGTTGTTTATCAATGATTCATAGAGCATCCATTTACCGACAAAACCACCGAGCGGCGGAATGCCGGCTAATGCAATAATTGCAATTAAAGCTGTAAAAAAAGTAAAAGGCATTTTTCTTGCCAAACCGGAAACAACATTCATATCAGTAGTTCCGGCTTGTCTTTCAACAGCACCGACTACCATAAATAATACACCTTTAAATGCAGCATGTAATACTGCTAAATATAAACCGGCCATTATACTTAATTCAGTTCCTATTCCGATACCTGTAACAATATATCCCAATTGAGCAATGGAAGAATATGCTAATAATTTTTTGGCATCGTGCTGGAAGACAGCACTGAAAGTTGCCAATACAGCTGTAATCGCACCCATCCAAGCCAACACATATCCGACAATTTCGAGATTTGCCTGTGCAAATAAATTTACAACGACAAAACCAAGCCCGTAAATACCCATTTTAGATAATGCTCCGGAAAAAACAGAAGTATAAGCCATAGGTGTATTTGAGTATGCTCCCGGAGCCCAAACATGCAAAGGCATAACAGCACTTTTCACGGCAAATCCGAGAAGCAATAAAATACCTGTTAATAATTTTGTTTGTAAAGTAAAACCGGCAAAACTGCCGAAATAATCACTTAACATCATGCTTCCGGTATTTTTATATATAATTACAATTGCCATAAGCATTGCATATGCACCTATTGCACTAAATACCATATATTTAATACCTGTTTTTTGAACATCCTTTCCGAGAAAAATAACAAGAAGATAAGATGACCAAGTCATTATTTCCCAAAAAATAAATAAACTTACAAAATCGCGACTCATTAAAATACCGGTCATTCCGAGAATTGAGAATAAAAAACTGAAATAAAACGTTGCCAGTTTCTTTTGGTCTTTCATATAACCTATTGCATAAATCAATGCCAAAGGTGAAAGAATCATCACAATCATACTGAATAATTTTCCGTACATATTATATCCCAATTCCATATGGAAACCGGAAACAGTAAAAGATACGGTTTCAGTAAAATCGACTTGTGTAAACCAATATATCGGAATAATAAGTGCTACGGCAAATACAGTAATATTACCGAGAATTTTATTAATTTTGTGTCCGAAATAACTTAACAGAGCACCGCCTGCTATTATAAGTATTAAAAGTACTAAGCTGTTCATATTTTCAATTGCTTAATTTCTTATAAAAATATTAATTAATTCAATGATAAATTTGGTAAAACACTATGAATATAGCCTGCTTTATCAAATAACTCATTTGTTGCCTTTGTCAAATAATCGGTAATTAAATCAGGATAAATTCCGACACCTATTATAACTATCGCAAGAATTGACATTGCTAAAATTGCATTCCAAGTCGGATTATGAACTTCGACATCTTTATGTTGTTGCCTGAAATATAATCTGCCTATAACTTTAAAATAATAAACAATCTCTACTACCGCAACTAACAATATTAATGCTATTACGAAATATAAATTACTGTCTGCCGTAGCAACCAACATATTTAATTTGCCCCAAAATCCGGAGAACGGCGGTAAACCGACAATTGCAAATGCACCGAGTCCAAACATCAACGAAGTAAAAGGCATTATTTTACCGAAACCGTCTAAATCTCTAATCTTTTTTTGTTTTGTAGAATATGTTAAAAACCCGGATGATAAGAATAATAAAGTTTTAATGATTGCATGATTAAACATTAAAAATAATCCTGCAAAAATACCTGCTTTAGTATTAAAACTGAAAGCTACCATAATTAAGCCCATTTGCCCGATACTTGAATATGCCAACATTCGTCTTAAATGTTTTTGTCTCATTGCGGAAAATTCGGCAAAAATAATGGTTAGTAATCCCATTATTAATAATAAATCAAAAACACCTTTAACTTCTAATACTGTATAAAATACTCTTATCAAAGCGTAAATTCCGGATTTAGCCAACATTCCGGCAAAAGATGCAGCAACCGGACCCGGAGCTTGAGAATAAGCATCGGGAACCCATCCGTTCATAGGGAACATTTCCGCTTCAATTCCTAATCCGACAAAGAACAGAATAGCGATAATGCTTTTCATCTTAGGATCTATTGATTGAGCTTTTACGGCAATATCAGCCATGTTTAAAGTTCCTACTTGTTTGTATAACAACAATATAGCCAGCAAAATAAAAACTGATGATAACGAGCCGAGAAGCAAATATTTGAATGCGGCTTCGGCACTGTCTCGTCCTTTATAAAAAGCGGTTAAACCATAAGAATAAATAGCAGTAATTTCCAAGAAAACAAACATGTTAAAGATATCACCGGTTAATACCACACCGATTGAGCCGGCAACCATTAACATTAAAAGGGTAAAATATTTTTTGGAATTATCAAATCCTACCTTCTTAAAATTATAACTGTAAACCCAAACTAAGAAAGCAAGGAAAGTGATTAAAGTAACAATTAAGCCGCTGAATTCACTAAAAACAAGATTAATACCCCACGGCGGTGCCCAACCTGCCATTTGAATAATTATGGGTTTCCCCGGAACTAAATTGAGATATAAATCGAAAGAAATATACGCTAAAAAAGCGAACACCAGTCCGGGAATAATTCCGATTAAAGGTTTATATATTTTCCCGAATAACGGTAGTAAAAATGCCGTTAACAGAGGAAGAGCAATAAAATATACAGGATCTGTGATTACCATTTTAAATTCTTTATTTCGTCAATATTAGTAGTATTATGTTTTCTGTATAATCTGACAACAAGTGCCAATGCAACAGCGGTTACACCAAAACCGATAACAATTGCAGTTAAAACTAATGCCTGAGGAACAGGATCCGTCATTATAACATGTTTTCCGACAACTGCCGGTGAGAAAATAGGAGCAGTTCCGCCGGATATATAACCCACGGCAACAAAAAGCAAATTAAGCCCCGAGTCTAAAACTGTCAGACCTATAACAATTTTAACTAAATTCTTTTTCATTAAAACAGCATATAATCCCAGCAACATTAAAAAGAATGCAGTGCCGTAAATACTGTATGTCAAAAATTCTTGCATAGTATTTTATCTTAAAATTAACTATTAATTTTCTTCAGGGTCTAAGCCGGTTTCTTTAACCGTAAGCAGAGTATCCAAAATGCCGGTAATTTCGGCACCTACTTTAAATCCCACTGCAATATAAATAATACCTATTATTCCGCCGCTTAATAAATCGTTCAATTTTCCGGCAGGTAAAAAATTCTCTAAAAAATCGTGATTTTTCGCATAAATCAAACCGAACAAACCGAGTATTACAAATGTTGAACCTGCAATGGCTTCTATCCAAGTTAACGCATTATGTTTAATAAAAAACTTTCTGTAAGAAATTAACATCAGTAAGAATCCGGTTGCAATTATGGCACCGCCTTGGAAACCTCCGCCCGGAGTTAAATGTCCGTGAATAAAAATGTACGCACCGAGAATAACCGTAAACGGGAAAATAATTTTTGCTCCGGTTTGAACTATTGCACTTGCTTCAACTGATGTTCTTTGCGGATTAAGACCTGAATGCTGGGATCTTCTGTGATATAAAATACTTCCGAGTGCCGTTGATGCTAAAAACAAAACAGTAACTTCGCCTAAGGTATCAAACCCTCTGAAGTTAACAACAATTGATGTTACAACATTCGCAACTTTCAAATCATCAGGTGATTTTTGCAGGTAAAATTCTTTCACCCCTTTTATAATATCTGCCCCAAAAGGTATTGCAACAAATGCACTTAACAGATAATATACAATAACACCTAATGAACCTATAACTACTACTTTTTTCATATGAGTCTATTTATCTTCGAAACGCTTTGTGTTTCTGACAGTTATAATAAATATTATCGTACTTAATGCAATTCCGATAGCCGCTTCAGTTAATGCAACATCCGGAGCTTGTAATAAATAAAACATTAATGATAAAACCAGGCTGATTACTGAAGTTGCAACCACGGCATGTATCAAATCTTTTTTTAGCACAGCAAAAAAACCGGCAATAATTAATAAAACCAATGAAACAATTGTTAAGATGATTTCTATATTCGTCATTTTTTATCCTCCTTCTTTTGGTTTTTATGTAATTTTTCTTCTACTGCTTCATAAGCATCTCCGATTTTTTCATCTTTAAGAAAAGGCATTTGTTTTGCTTTATGACTTCCTCTTGCCAAAGCATGAGAACTAAGCGGATTTGCAATAGCAATAAAAACAACAATTATAAATGTTTTAATAAACCATTCCGGTTGCAAAAAGCCAATTCCTAAAATGGAGCTCATAGCACCCAAAGTACTTGCTTTTGTTCCTGCCTGCAGTCGTGTATAAAAATCGGGCATTCTTAATATTCCCAGTCCTCCGAGAAAAAGAAAAATTGTTCCGATACTGATTAAAAAATAACCTATGTAATTCAATATTTGCATTTTTAAAAAATTTGGCAAATTAAATAATGTTTAAATTCCTCCTTCGAGATAACGGGCAATTGTAATTACACCGATAAATCCCAGAACGGCATATACCAATGAAACATCAATGTAGATATATCTTTTCATAAGGAACCCGAGAATAACTAAAACTGCAATTAACATTACTGATAAAGTATCTAATGCCATTACTCTGTCAGATGCTGTCGGTCCTTTAATAAACCGAATAATTGCAAATACTGCTCCTAATGAGATAACCGAAATAATGATTATAAAAAATAAGTCCATATTAATTATATATTTTTATTAAAATGTCTTCAAATTGTTTTGCAATTTCTTTGTATGTTGTTTCCTGATCCGTACCGGTAACATACAACCAGTGAATAAAATATTTATTATCAATAATATCAACTGTTATAGTTCCCGGAGTAAGTGTAATACTGTTTGCCAAAATTAATTTAGCAAAGGGAGATTTTAACTTGCTGTCAAATTCAACAATACCGGGATTAATCGGAAGTTTCGGATTAATAACGATTTTTGCAACATCAATATTTGCTTTAATTAAAGCAAGCATAAAAACAAAAAAGTATTGCACAATATACATTAGTCGTTTCGGTGAAAATATTTTTAATCCGTCATAAGTAAAACTATTATACGAAAAAATCGCAACAGTGAAACTTAATAATATCCCTGTTACGACTTCTGCAAAAGCAAAGGTAGATGTAAAACCCAGCCAGACCAGAAATAATATCAACCAAGTATAAGTAAATTTGTTAAGTTTTGAAACTTTTGTTCCCATCTTATTTTCACATTAATAATTATTCGCCGACAAAAGTAAATTATTAAACAAATCAAAATATAAATATATAGATATTATAAAACATAAATATTTGTAAGATTTCTCTCATTTTATTCTAAATATTCCATAAACACCTAAATTCCAGAATATTGCAATTAACAATTTTAGATATAAAATATTTTTTTTTACAGAACTTAAAATCATTCCAAATAAGAATGTTAGAATTTAAAAATTATTCAACATTTTTAAAAAAAATATAATAATTTTATCTGGATTTTTATGTCATATCTAAAATAACATCTGATGAAACATCTGAAAAAAACATTTCCTGTTATTATGTTCTTTATCATAAGTTTTAATTTTACGGGATTTTCTTCAAATTTCTTTCAAAATTGGAAAGATCTTAAAAAATTAGCAAAATCTAAGACTGTACACTCCGTTACAAATAAGTCAAAACAACTTATTAATAAAACAGAAAAAATATTAACTCCGGGTTTTAAAAACACTTACGGTATTTCAAGTCAGTATATAAATTCAAAATATGAAAAACTTTGGAAAGAAACACTCATTAAGTTTTCTCAAAGTTACAGTGTTACAGATTTTAACTATGCGGTATCTTACGGAGACAACTCAACACCTTACGAATCTAAAAATAATATTAAACAAGCCAGAAGTTTTGCTTATTATCTTGCAGATCCTGCCAATACAAAAGAAATGCCGCCGAAAGTAAAAGGTCAAAATTATAATTATACCGGAGAAATATTATATGCTTCAAGCAATTATAAATCTTCCGAAAAATTCTTTTTAAAAGCACATAATTTATATAAAAAATACAGACTTACAGATTCTGCATTTGCTGTTCTTACCGAAAGTAATTTAGGTTTATTGTATCACACAACAGGTCGTTATGCACTGGCAAAAGAATACACATTGAAAGCTTTACAAAAACGTAAAAAATCAAAAAACAAAACCGGTTATGCAGCTTCTTTAAATAATATTTCAGTATTATATAAAGATATGGGATTGTACACCGATGCAGAAGATTATATTATTCAGGCAGAAAAATATCTGACAAAAACACATAAAAATAATACCATAAAATTTGCAGTCGTTGAAAACAACAGAGCAATGATATATATGATGACCGGAAAATACAAAGATGCCGAAATTTTAATGAAAAAAGCTTTGAAAATTGCAGACAAAGAAGTCAGAGAAAAATCAGCAAGTTATATTCGAATGAAAGTAAATTTAGCTTTACTTTATCAACTTACAAAACACTATCCCGAAGCCGAAAAAATATATCTTGACGCTATTAAAGTACAAAAGAGAAGAATGGGTGCCAAACATCCGGATTATGCCGTTTTGTTAGAAAATACAGCATCTTTATATCAACAAACCGGACGTTACGACAAAGTAGAATCATTATTGAAAGAAGCAGTAAAAATATTTAAAAATAAATTCGGAACGGAACACCCGTCTTATGCAAAAGCCTGTTATGAATTAGCACTGTTTTATCAGTCGCAAAATCGAATTTCGGAAGCCGAACCGCTTTATAAAGAAGCCCTTTTAATTCAACAAAAAAAATTAGGCGAGCATCATCCTGCCTTAACAGAAACAGAAGAACATCTTGCCGTGTTGTATTGGCAAAAAGGAGATTTAACAACAGCTGCCGAGACCTATCATAAAGCTTTGAATGAATATATTTATCAAATAAATACATTCTTCCCTGCAATGAATGAATATGAAAAAACAAAATTTTGGGAAACAATTCATCCTAAATTTATCAGATACTACAATTTTGCCGTTGATGCATACAAAAATAATCCGGAAGTCAGAGGAATGTTGTATAATTTCCATATTGCAACAAAAGGTTTGTTGTTAAATGCTTCACGAAAAGTAAAAAATCAAATTCTGCACAGCGGAAATCGTGTATTAATTAATGAATTTAACAAATGGCAAGACACTAAAAACTATTTGGCAAAGCTATATACATATACCGATGATGAGTTGAAAGAAAATAATATAAATATAGATTCTGTTGAAAATGTGGTTTTATATCTCGAAAAAGATTTGAATAAAAAGTCCGCCTCATTCAAACATTCTGTTTCAACTAAATCTGTAAATTACAAACAGATTGCAGCAAAATTAAAACCCGGTGAAGCAGCTTTGGAAATCATTCGTTTAAACCGCTACAATTATTTAATTCCCGATGAAAACAAAATCAGTTACATAGCATTAATATTAAAAAACAATAATAAACTTCCTGAAATTACCGTAAATAACAACGGGACAGAAATGGAAACCGATTATATAAAAGAATATCATAAAAGCATTCATTCCGGAAAGGAAATGAGTAAATTTTATACTTATTACTGGAAATATATCGATCCGTTGATATCTGACAGTTACAGAATTTACGCATCTGTTGACGGCATTTATAACCAAGTAAATTTAAATACAATACAATTGCCGGCAGGAAATTATTTGTTTGATAAAAAAGATATACGATTTGTTACGAATACAAAAGACCTGTTAAATAAAAAGCATAATATCAATACAAAAAAAGCATGTCTTGTCGGATTTCCGGATTATCAATTAGATTTGCCGGATAATTTAGCGCAACTCCCGCCGCTTCCGGGAACACTTAAAGAAGTGGAACTTATTAAAACATTATTAAAGAAAAACTATTGGCAGGTTAAGGAATACACTAAAAAATCCGCCAAAGAAGAAATTATTAAAAAAGTTCACAGCCCTTATATCCTTCACCTTGCAACACACGGTTATTTTATTGAGGAAAAATCTGTTACTGCGGATGATACCCGTTCTTTCGGAATTGAACAAATGCGTGCATATCAAAATCCCCTGTTGCGTTCGGGCTTATTATTTGCCGGTGCAGACAGAACCATTCTTGATTTAAACACCACCGATAATAAAGATAAAGATGACGGAGTTTTAAATGCTTTTGAAGCAATGGTATTAAATTTAGATAAAACAGAACTTGTAGTTTTAAGTGCTTGTCAAACAGGTTTAGGAGAAATAAAAAACGGAGAAGGCGTTTACGGTTTACAACGATCATTTCAAATGGCGGGTGCAGCATCCGTAATTACAAGTCTTTGGGAAGTAAGCGATGAAGGAACACAAGATTTAATGTCGGCTTTTTATAAATATTGGTTGCAATCCGGCAACAAACACGATGCTTTCCGAAAAGCAAGAGCCGAAATAAAAGAAAAATACAAATACCCGTTTTATTGGGGTGCTTTTGTATTAACGGGAGATTAATTTTATTGTGCTTTACTCAGCATCATTCATCAAACGCTCAATTATCTGAAAATAAGACAAATAGCTAATAATGTGAGCCTGATATAAAATTTGCTTAATTATTTGGTGTTTCGCTAAAGCTTTTACTTTTGTTCACAGTTAAAATTTGTGTGCAAAACAATATTAACTATAAAGAGGGAAATCAAAAAAGGAAATCTCGCTTTTAAAAAGTTTTATCGAACACTAATATATCTTTAACTTGAATTATGCATTTATAAAAAAAAAGTTTCTTTTTACGAAATAAATTTTTTAAGTTCGTGGCATTAAAATGAAAAAAAACGCAGTTAAATACATTCTATTCTTAACGGCAATTACTTTACTGTCTTTTCCGAGTTTCGGACAAAAAGATTTTGTTGTAAACGGAGAAGCAGATATTCAAAGTTTTAATCTGCACAAACAAGTATTAGACTTAAAAGGGACTTGGGCATTTTATAAAAATCAATTATACAATCCTGAAGACTTTAAAAAAAACAATACAGTAAGACCTGAATATTATCCTGTTCCGGGTTTATGGAATACAATTAAAAAAAATAAAAATACCGGAGGTATCGGCTACGGAACATATAGGCTGCAAATACTTCATACACAGAAAGGTAAAATATACGGACTAAACTTAAACCGTGTTCAGTCTTCTTATAAAATTTGGATTAATAATAAATTAATTAAAAAAGAGGGAGAAGTAGGAATAAATAAAAAATCTTCAAAACCGAGATGGTCATCTTTAAATATTTTTTTTAAAGCAAGCGGAGATACTACACTAATAACTCTTCAAGTCAGCAATTTTTATCATAAAAAAGGAGGTATTGAAAATGCCGTTCTTTTTGCCGATGCCGATACTATTTCCGAATATACATGGAACAGAAGTGCTTGGAATATTTTATTATTAGGAATTTTACTGATTATGGCAGCGTATCATTTTGCTGCATTTCTATTTCGAAAAAATGACAAATCAAATTTATATTTTTCATTGACACTTATTTTTTCTGCTGTCTTTTCAACAACAGTCGGAGAAATTTTACTGCCGGATCTGCTGCCGTCTTTAAACTGGGAAATTCTTATTAAAACAAATTATATTTCTAATTATTTAAGACTTCTGTTTTTTTCATTGTTTATTTATTACGCTTTTCCGAAAGAGCTGAACAAGCTGTATTTCAAGATACTAACTTTTATAATAACAGTTGTCATTATTTTTATTCTTGCAACTCCGGCAATTATATACACTAAAACTTTAATTGTGTTTTTAGTTTTAACCGGAATTACTTTAATATATATAATCTTCGGGCAAATTAAAGCAATTATAAGAAAACGCCCGGGAGCAATCTATTCTTTTGCAGGCGTTATAGTTTTAATAGCGACAGCTGTAAATGACATTTTAAAAGAAATGCAAGTTATTGATTCTATATCACTTACTATTTTCGGAATCTTCATTTTTATTATTTTTCATTCTTATTTAATTACTTTACAAAATGCTTATTCCTACAAAGTAATTAAACGAATTACAAAAAATATAGGCATCAGAAGTAAAGTTAAGAATGCTCTTTTTTCGGCAAATTCATACGATTTAAAGGAACCGTTAAAAGCAATTTCGCAGGTAATTGATACCGATCGGTCATTAATTTTTACTTATACCGATAATGATTGGATTGCCACAAATGAATACCTGAAAAAAACAGACACTACAAATAAAGTACAAATTAAAATATTCTCAGGAAAAGAGCATATCTATTTTTCTTCATTTAATGTAAAAAAAACAATATCATCACAAAAGCCTGTTTATACCGTTGTTAATGAAGCAGTAAAGGCAAGAGATATGAAATATTTAGAAGGATCGGGAATTCGCTCCATCTTATCTTACCCGCTAATAAAAGACGGCATTGTTCAAGGACTGCTGTATTTTGAGAATTACAGGGAAAGAAAAAAATTTGATAAATTTACAATTGAAATATTGGAGGAGATAAAACCTCAAATACTTGTTTTTATGGATAATTATACTTCGTATAATGATTTAACACAATTAAACATAAAATTAGAAAAAGAAGTTGAATATAAAATAAAAGAAATAGAAACACGGACAGAAGAATTAAAAACCGTAAGAACAAAATTGGAGAAACAAAATGCTCAAATTTTTGAAACTTCACAAAAGTTAAAAAAACAAACCGAACAAATTAATGACGGTATTAATTATTCCGAAAAAATCCAAAAAGCATTATTGCTTGACAAAACTCAATTTCAAAATCTGTTTCCGAACAGTTTTATTTGGCACAAAACAAGCGGCAAACTTATCAGTACGTTTTATTGGTTTCATCAGATTACAAAGACTAAAATTATCTGTGCCTCTGTAAATTCACACGGTTCGGATGTGAGCAGTACTTTAATTTCAATTTTAATGAATCAACTTTTTAATGACATTATTATATATAAACAAAATTATTCCCCTAAAATTATATTAAACTACATTCAGGAAAATTTTGAAATATATAATGAAAACATAGGTGCAGTTGATACCGCAATTTTTTTATATGATAAAGAAAAGCAAGAAGTTTTATATTCCGGAGCTAATAATTCACTGTTTTATTCCTATGAAAATCATCTGATTGAGTACAAATCATCTGCCGAATCGCTCGAAAGTCTGAAAAATAATCCTGAAAAACAAAAACATTTTTTCTCTAATAAAAGAATCAATATACAACCCGGAGCAAAAATTTTCGTATGTTCCGGAAATTCAGGATGCAGAAAAAACACCGCGGAAGGATTAATTCAAAAGAAAGAATTGCTGAATTTATTAATTCATATTTCTGATTTTGATAATTCAAAAGTGTCTGATACTTTATCCGATTTTTTTAATACCAAATTAACCGGCGATATATTAATAACCGGAATAAAATTCTGATATGTCAAAAAAAGGACTGAAATATTATTTAATCTTGTTTCTGTTTTTTAACCTTATTGCAATTAACGGAATAAGTCAATTAAAAGCATATGAAGGCAAACTTGATTTAAGTAAGAATCTGTTTTCTGATAATCAAACAATTGAATTAAACGGTGTTTGGGAATTCTATCCGTCAAAATTATACAGTCCTGCTGATTTTAAAAAAGGAATTTCGGAAATCCCTAAATTTGTATCAATTCCTTCATTATGGAATAAAAATTTATTTCCCGAAAGTAAAAAACCAAATATCGGATACGGAACATATCGGCTCGAAATTAAAATCCCCGACAATATAAAAATTTTTGCTTTAAGACTGAAACGTATCGAAAGTTCATACAAACTTTGGGTAAACAGCAAACTTATTGTTGAAACAGGAACAGTAGGAACCGATACTAAAAGTGCCGTTCCCGAACAAAAAACAATCACTAAAATATTTTCTGTTGACAAAAAAAACATTTCCTTAATCATACAAGTAAGTAATTTTAAACATCGAAAAGGCGGAATTGTCGACCCTGTTATTTTCGGCAGTGCAGATGCAGTATTGATGCAAACAAAGAAAGCTCGTATGTATGAACTTTTCATTATCGGAGTTATGTTTATTATGGCAATTTTTCATTTCGGATTATTTGCCGTAAGAAAGCAGGATTTTTCTTTACTTTTTTTCGCTTTATTACTTATTGCTGAAATATTCAGTATGTCTATAAACGGAGAAACACTATTAACCTATTACTTTCCGAATACTGATTGGCTGACTCTGAAGCGGATTGATTACATCAGCAATTTTGCAAGAGTTACTTTTTTTGCATTATTCTTTTATCATATTTATAAAAAATATATTCATAAATACTTTATTTATGCAATTTCGGTAATTAATGTTTTACTGACAATATTTGTTTTATTAACAAATTTGCAAACATTTGCTTTTACTCTGTTTGTCTTTATTGCCGTTTCTGCTGTTACTTTAATTTATGTCCTTACAGCTCAAATAAGAGCATTAATTGCAAAAGCAGAAGGTGCACTGATTCCGTTAATAGGGAATATCGTTTTATTACTTACTGCAGTAAATGATACATTGTTGGTTTCAGGTTTCATTAATTCTGTTTATTTAGTACCGGTAGGATTATTTGTATTTATATTTTCTCAATCATATCTGCTGTCATTTAATTTTTCCAAACTATATAAACACGAAGAAGAATTAAACAGTTTAATTTCAAATGTTGAAGAATTTAAGAATGAACTTTTAATTCATAAAAGTTTTGATATTTATAATTCATTTAAAGTTCTGTCAGAAAAATTAAATGCTGACAGAGCCGTTCTGTTTTCCGTAAATGAAAAAAACGAACCTGTTTTTAAAGCAAATTTTCCGAAAGAATCGTTTGATAAATTCAAAAACCCATATCCGAATCAATTGATTTTGAGTGCACTTGAAAAAAAACAAGCACTTATTTATCAAAAATTTTCAGGAAATATTTATTATGATAAAGAATATATTAATAAATATTCACCTCAATCGTCATTAACGGTACCGTTTTCAGTATCAAATAAAGTAAGAGCTGTTGCATATTTTGAACGAAGCAATAAAAAAAATCCTTTTATAAAAAATGAAGGAGAAGTGCTGGAAGAAATTGCCGCACAAATAATCGGCTTAATTGATAATTCCGAATTATATTCAGAATCTGAAAATATCAGAAAAAATCTTGAGCAAATAATTGAAGCCCGAACAAAAGATGTTTCAAATCAAAAAGATTTACTTGAATCGCAAAAAGATGAAATAGAGGCAATTAACAATCAACTTTCGGATACATTAGAAGAAGTTAAAAGTAAAAATGAAATATTAACGGAAAATATCAGATCCGCTCAATTGATACAGGCAGAATTATTACCTCCCCAAAATTACCTGCATAAATTATTTGATGATCATTTTATCCTATTCAGACCTAAAGAAATAGTCAGCGGTGATTTTTACAGAGTTAATGAAGTAATAAATAAAGCAGGAGAGAAAAATATTATCTTTACACTTGCGGATTGTACCGGACACGGTGTTCCGGGTGTGTTGATGTCATTAATAGGTAATGATTTGATTAGCAGCACAATAATTAATAATAAAATTGTAAAACCTTCAATAATTTTAAATCATATTCAAAAAGAAATAAATTCTAAATTAGGCCAAACCGAAGAAGATAAAAAGGTAAAAGACGGAATGGATATGGCTGTAATTAATTTTAATCCTGTAAGTTATATGCTTGAATATGCCGGAGCTAAAATAGATTTATTGATTTTCAGAAATAATAAATTAACCGAAGTAAAAGCAGACAGGCTTTCAATAAGTGCAGAATTACATGAAAAATTAAAAAACAAGACCTTTAAAAACTATAAAATTCAGCTTAAAAAGGGAGATATTTTATATTTGGCAACAGATGGTTATCAGGATCAATTCGGCGGAGAAAACGACACTAAATTTATGAAGAAAAATTTCAGATTATTGCTTCAGGAATTAGGGAATCTGCAATTTAACATCCAAAGAAGCCGACTTCTGAAAACAATAAATCACTGGCAAGGTGAAAATATTCAAAATGATGATATTACAGTTATCGGAATTAAAGTTTAACTTATATGCTTACACAGAAAGTAAAAAAGAATATCCGATTATCTTATTACAATTTAAGGCGATTGTCTCACACAGATAACACAAATTTACACAGAAACTAAAGTAGGGCTTGCTGAAAAGCTCAGATGTGCGTCTATTTTGGATTTTGTGAGATGTAGATGTATATAAATACTTCAAATTGAACAAAATACAAAAGAGATGTGCAGCTGAGCAGCAAAAATTTGGTAGTTTTATCAAAATAAGTGCAAGGGTTTCAA
>JAJRUH010000056.1 GCA_024277895.1 Bacteroidota bacterium
CTTTTTCAATACTCTCTTTTATATTTTTTGAAGCTTTTATCAGTGTTTTAATTTCTTTAAATGCTTTCAATTCTTTAAGAATGTAATTTTCGGCTTCTGCGGAAGTTATAGCTTCTATACGACGAATACCGGCAGCCACAGCAGTTTCGGCAATAATTTTGAAAAAGCCTATTTCTCCGGTTGCCGAAACGTGATTTCCTCCGCAGAGTTCTGTTGAATCTCCAAATTTTATAACACGTACAACATCTCCGTATTTTTCACCGAAAAGTGCCGTTGCTCCCATTTTTTTGGCTTCGGGCATAGGTACGTTACGTTTTTCTTCCAGAGGAATATCGGCTCGTATCTTAGCGTTAACAATTCTTTCAACTTTTTCGATTTCCTCATCGCTCATTTTCTTAAAATGTGAAAAATCAAAACGTAAACGCTTCTCATCGACCAAAGATCCTTTTTGCTCTACATGATTTCCCAAAATATCTTTTAATGCTTTGTGCATCAAATGAGTAGCTGAATGATTAGCAGTTATAAGTTCTCGTCTTAAACGATTTACAACTGCCTTAAAAGTTCCTTTAATATTTTCGGGTAAGTTCTCGATATAATGAACAATAACCCCGTGTTCTTTTTGGGTATCAATAATATAAGTCTTTTTCCCGTCAATTTCGATATATCCTGTATCCCCTACCTGCCCGCCGCTTTCGGCATAAAAAGGTGTATAATTAAAAACCAAATGATAAATTTCCTTATTTTTTTCTTTTACTTTTCTGTATCTCGTAATTAAAAGTTCTGTTTCCAAATGGTCATAACCGATAAATTCTTCAACATCATCTTCAGAAACTATTGTCCAATCGTCTTTTTCACCGGCAGCATCTGCTTTGGAACGATTCTTTTGCTCCGCCATTGCCTCATCAAAATTTTTCTTACTGATTATTAAATCGTGTTCTTGTAAAATCAATTTTGTTAAACCGTAAGGGAAACCGTATGAATCAAAAAGCGTAAAAACGTCTTCTCCGTTTACTACTTTGTATCCGTGTTGCTTTGTTTCGGCAATAATTTCGTCAAGCATTTTGATTCCTGTCTCTAATGTTCTTAAAAAAGAAATTTCTTCTTCTCTGATAACATCCTTAATAATTTGTTTTTGTGTTATTAATTCAGGAAATGCCGAGCTCATATTTTCCGTTAAAACATCAACTAATTTATAAATAAAAGGAACTTTAATATCTAAGAATGAATAACCGTAACGTACAGCACGTCTCAAAATTCGTCGTATTACATAACCCGCTCCGGTATTTGAAGGCAATTGACCGTCGGTTATTGAAAAAGCAACAGCACGCAAATGATCTGCAACTACGCGCATAGCAATATTTGTATCCTTATCTTTGTTATATAACTTACCGGAAATTTGCTCAATTTTTTTTATCAGAACTTGAAAAATATCGGTATCGTAATTTGATTTTTTTCCTTGAACAACCATACATAAACGTTCAAAACCCATTCCGGTATCTATATGTTTTGCGGGTAAATTTTCCAATTCGCCGTTGCTTTTTCTGTTGTATTGAATAAAAACCAAATTCCAAATTTCGATAACCAAAGGATGGTCTTTGTTTACCAATTCCCGCCCGGGAATTTTTGTTTTTTCTTCATCATCCCTCAAATCAATATGAATCTCGGAACAAGGACCGCAAGGACCGTTTGCTCCCATTTCCCAAAAATTATCTTTTTTATTTCCGTATAAAATTCTGTCTTCGGGAAGAAATTGCTTCCAATACGATTTGGCTTCTTCATCAGCTTTTGTACTGTCTTTTTCAGAACCTTCAAAAACAGTTGCATACAAATTTTCTTTATTAATTTTAAGTACACCGGTAAGATATTCCCAAGCCCACTCTATTGCTTCTTTTTTAAAATAATCACCGAATGACCAATTACCGAGCATTTCAAACATCGTATGATGATATGTATCGTGTCCTACTTCTTCCAAATCATTATGTTTTCCGGAAACACGAAGACATTTTTGTGTATCGGCAATGCGTTTTGCATGTATTTCGGTTTCACCGAGAAAGATATCTTTAAATTGATTCATTCCGGCATTGGTAAACATTAAAGTAGGATCATCTTTTATTACCATCGGTGCCGAAGAAACAATTTTATGTTGTTTCGATTTAAAAAAGTCTAAAAACGATTGCCTTATTTCACTTGAAGTCATCTTTTCGTATTATATTATTATCGGATAAATTTAATTTTCACTTTTAAATAAAAAAATAAAATGCAAAAATGTAAAATTATCTTTAAAGATTTATTAAAAACCGCAATATATTATCATTTCTTTTTCACAATCAGGATTTCATTATCCGAAAATTCCATCCAAGCAAAATCATAAACATAAAACCATAATTTACCTTTTATGTTTCGATATAAATGTGTATGATATTTATAATTGAATTTCTTTTTATCAAGTAACATTCTGTTAACTTTAATTTGAACTTTATATTTCCCCGTTAATTCTAAAAGGATACTTCTGTTTCGATGCAAAATTTTATCAATATCCTGCACAGCTGCTTTGGTTACCCTCCTTAAATTTGTATGATAATAATTTTTACATTTTACAGAACAAAATTTCTTATCACTTCTTCCGACTATCGGTTTACTGCATATCTTACATTTCTTCATTATTTATTTTCTAAAACATTATTAATAAAATAATTACAATTATACGTTTTTAACGGTTATTATACAACTATTTTTTATATTCTCATTTTTATATAAATTTAATACATACATTTACCATAGTTTTCTGAAATCTTATTATAGAATAACAATAAAATGTCGAATTATTAACCTGTGAATTTTAAAATTTAATAAAAAGCAGATAAACGTTTAAATTACACTATCGCATGAAGCATATTATCATTTACACTCCTTTAAAAAAATCGAAACGAATAAAAATATTTATTCCGTATGAAATGACGGAAGAACGAGCAATACTGAAAAAAATCAAAAGCAGATTTTACCATAAACAACAAAAATTATGGAGTATTGTTTACACCGAAGAAAATTTAAAACTCTTAAAAACAATTTTCAAAGGAAAATATAAAATTATTGATGAAGAAAAGCGTCCTTCAAAACCAAAATACACATTAAATAATACGTCACTTACGGCACTTGCTTCGGCGGAACAAAAGTTAATTTTAAAAGCATACAGTCAGAATACTGTAAGAAGCTATAAAGCCGAACTGTCACTTTTTTTAAAATATTTTGAAACATTTGATTTAAAAACAGTTACAAAAGAACAAATTGAAAGTTATGTATATTATATCGTAACTAAATATAAAATCAGTGAAAGCAGGCAAAATATTATTATAAATGCCGTAAAATTTTATTATGAAAGTATTTTAAATATGCCTCGTGAATATTATGATATTCAACGACCGAAACGAGCAAGAAACCTGCCTAATATTTTAAGTGAAGAAGAAGTTTTTAAATTAATAAATACCCCTAAAAACCTGAAACACAGAGCTATTTTATATACAATTTACAGTTGCGGAATGCGTTTGAATGAAGTTTTAAATTTAAGAATTGCTGATATTCACACCAACGATGCCTACATTTTTATAAAAGGAGCTAAAGGTAAAAAAGACAGGAGAACATTATTATCAAAGAGTTTATTACTTATTTTAAGAACATATTATAAAGAATATAAACCGGCTTATTGGCTCTTTGAGGGACAAGATGGCGGAAAATACAGTGCCGGAAGCGTTCAAAAAATCTTCAGAAAAGCACAGCAAGAATCAGGAGTAAACCCGTGGTCAACACCGCATACATTAAGACATTCTTTTGCAACCCACCTTTTAGAAAACGGAGAAAATCTCAGAACCGTTCAGATTTTACTCGGACATGAAAGCACTAAAACAACTGAAATTTATACTCACATATTGAATAAAATAAATAAAAAGATTATAAATCCTTTGGATATTTTGAATGAAAAATATAAATTTACGACAAATTAGGATATTCTTAACAGAGAATAGAATCAAAGGATGAAACAATCTGCACAATGCAGATATATCAACCGGATAAAGTTGTTAAGTTACGGATATACAAATGTTGTACATAATGCAAGCATAACACAAACATATACAGCCACTTATAAAAACAATTTGATTTTCAGATAAAAAATTTGTAACTTTCTTGAATGTATCAAACCTGTTTACATAATCAAGAAAAAGTATTTGAAAAGAAACACACTCTATCTGAGTTTTTCGATGCTCAC
>JAJRUH010000057.1 GCA_024277895.1 Bacteroidota bacterium
ATCGTTGGCATTAATATAAGCCGGTTTTTCCGTTAAAATTTGTTCAACTTCAACATGTATTTTAGAGTAATACGGATTATTTTTTATTAATTCAAGGTATTTAAAAAAAATCTTTTTCCCCAAACTGATTATAATAGTATAATTTCCGTAATGTTCACGCATTTTTAGCCAGTACTGTATATGTATGAGGTCGTTAATAATTACATCAGTTGTATTATGCAGCGAATCATAAAACTCAAAGCCTTCATGCATAATCTTATTTGCCAGTTTTTCAGTAGGTGTTCGATGAATATAAATAAACAACGATGAATCGCCGGGAGAAAGAAATTTTATAATTTTTTTATCCACTGACATTTTGCAAATGCTTTACTATTTAACACAAAATTAATGTATTATTATAAACTGTATTGCCTTTGTTTATGATTTTTTTCAAATTGGTATTAAATACGTAAGAATTTGATTTAATACATTTTGCAACAACCGGTAATAAATATAGATATTATTTAATCCATACATTAAAATTGTTATCAGGAAAGAAATCCTGCTTAGTCCAATAATATACATTATTAATTAGCGAATCGGGTTTAAACGATAAACTGTCAACTATAATAGTGTTTTTATAAGTTAAAGAAAACTCTGCTTTATTTAATGGTTTACCCCATTTCTGAATTGATTTAAGAATATAGGTGTTTTTCTTTTTGGTTTTTTGTGTATATAAAATATTAACATATATGGTATCAACTGGCATTATAACTAATTTAAAAACAATTCCGTTAGCAACTTTTTGAAACACTAAATTTTGGGTATATGTTAAATTATATACTCGTTTTACTTTTATACTATCAGCTTCTTTAGGAAATGGAAATAAAATTGTTTGGTAAAATTCATTTGTTGAATTGTTGATAAAACAGTATAATCCGTTTATTTTAAAATTATTTGGATTTATTTCAAAATCAATCTTTTCACTTATAAATTCAATTTTTTGTTGTGCCAATGTGTAAACAGGAAATTGCAATATCAGAAAAACCAACAATTTACTCATTATTTAACTACAATACGTTTTGAAGAAATAATTTGATTTTCCAACCAAACATTTAAAATATAGATTCCGTTTTCTTTTGGTGTTTCTATTAAACTTACCGCTTCTTTTATCTGTACGGTTTTAACCACCTCTCCGTTTAGTTTAACTAAACTAATACTAATATTTGCTGTTTTAACGGGTAAGTCAATTTCAAGAAATATTTTTTCAGAAGCTAAAACCGGATTCGGATAAACCTTAATTGGTTCAGCAAGTATAAATGGCTCGTTTATAACGGTTTCTAAAGTATCAAGCAGGTATATATCTTGCACAATTACCGAATCGGGTTCCATAATATAGCTTATGGTATCAATTCCAACAGTTTTTAAAAATCCGGGGCGAATTTGATACTGAATTCTGTGAAAATTTGATGGTTTGGAAAATACCCTTGCTAAATATTCTCCATTTCCCGATGTTTTAAAACTATTATCCATGATGAATGTCCGGTTTTGTACAGGTATTGAATATTTGTCATATACCACTCCTGTTAATGTGCCGCAAATGCCAACCGTGTCATTCAGGGTACCAATTGACGGTGATTTATCTTTTACAAAAAAGTATTTGTATCGGCATATTGATTGCCCATCTCCGGGATAATTTATTAAAGCACCTTCCATATTTCCATAAATAAGTATATCTTCCTCGTACCCTTCCCAAATATACGAAACCACTCTTATTGAATCCCCAAACCGGTTGATATTAAATTCCGTATCTAAGCTGTCTTTTGTAATTACAAATACACCGTTATCGCCTTCAAACTGATAATTTGGCAGTTTTACAGAATCAGTTGAAGAATAAAGAAAAATAGCATCAAATGGATAATCCTCCTGATTTACTGCATAATAAAAAAGCTCCAGTTTCCAATTATCTTCATTATCAAAAAACAATTCCGAAATTTCTATTGTAGGTGTAGCTATCGGGTTACCAGTTAGTTTCAACCCTATTATTATAAAAGTTATGATTGAATAATATTTTCTCATAATAAATAAAAATTATCTGTTTTTAATGAAAAATAAAAGTTACAATTTTTTTTATTAACATATCAAAAATGTTTCAAAATATTAATTTTGATATAATAAAAAAATTAAAAATGAAATTAACCGGACAACAATTCATCGGATTTAAAATTTCAGGTAAAGGCAATCAATTTTTCCATGCTTATAATCCGGAAGACAATTCGCCCCTTGAACCTAAAATTGTAGAAGCCACAACAGAAGAAATAGAAGAAGCCTGCAGGCTTGCGGGAAAAGCTTTTCAAATTATAAGTAAAACAAACCGTTTGAAAATTGCCCAATTTCTGAATGAAATAGCAAATAAACTTGAAGTTATAAGAGACGAATTAATTAATACATGCCATACCGAAACAGGATTAAGCCAATCAAGGTTAAATGGAGAATTAATTAGAACGGTTAATCAAATTTATATGTTTTCCGGCTTAATAAAAACAGGACAACATCTTGATATTCGTATTGATACGGCTATTCCTGACAGACAACCGGCTCCGAAACCGGATATTAGGCAAACACAAATACCGCTTGGTCCGGTGGCTGTTTTCGGGGCGAGTAATTTTCCGTTGGCTTTTTCAGTAACGGGTGGCGATACTATTTCAGCTTTTGCAGCCGGTTGCCCGGTAATTGTAAAAGCCAATCCGTCGCATCCGCATACTTCTGAAATAGTTGCTTCTGCAATTGTAAAAGCAGCAAAAAACACGAATATGCCTGATGGTATGTTTTCATTAATACAAGGGCAGGCTTATTCTACGGG
>JAJRUH010000058.1 GCA_024277895.1 Bacteroidota bacterium
AATTATTAACAAAGAAAAAAGTAACAAAAAAGAAAATTCATCATCATCATTATCATATATTTTTAAATTATACTTTTTTCTTTAAAAATAACTTTACAAATCTAAAGGCAAGCCCTATTTAGTAAATTGAATTAAAGAAAACCAATTGTTGCTGTCTTTGAAAACAGCTGTAATTTTCAATCCTGCATATTTTGCAAATTCAAGAATGTTTTCGTTCGTAAATTTATGAGAATTTTCCGTATGAATGCTTTCATGCTTTTTGAAGCGGACTTTTTCGGTTAAAAAAGGACTGCTTATTTGCATATCTGATATTGCTTTTAAATGCATTTCAATTCGAGATTTTTGTGTGTTATAAAATGCATAATGCTCAAACAAATCTGCATTAAAATCTGTCTTCAAATTTTTGTTTACAACATTTAAAATATTTTTATTGAACGCTGCCGTAATTTTCAAATTATCATTATAAGCATCTTCCAATATTTTAATATCCTTCACCATATCAATACCCAATAAAAACATATCACCCGAATTCATTATCGTACCGATTTTTTTCATAAATTCCAAAGCATTCCGGCGGTTGAGATTTCCGATAGTACTACCGAAAAAACTAATTACTTTATGTTCGATCTTCGGAATCAGATGTAACCGGCGCATAAAATCTGCTGCAATACCTCTTATTTTAAGTACCGGAAATTTTTCGGATAAATCGCTTATTGATTTTTCGATGGCTGTTTTGCTTACATCGAACGGAATATAGGTTGCAGATTCTAATTGTAAATTACTCAATGAATTTAAAATTATTGAAATTTTTGAACTGTCGCCGCTGCCTAATTCAATAATAGTTGTTTGCCGGAAATCTTTTACAATTGATTCTGCATTATCCGTAAGAATTGATTTTTCGGTTCCTGTCGGATAATATTCATCTAATTTTGTGATTTTTTCAAATATTTCCGAACCTTTTTTATCATAAAAATATTTACTCGAAATGTATTTCGGTTCGGCAATGAGACCTTTTATCAGTTCTTCTCTTTGAATATCAATTTCGATTTCAGACAAATAATTATCAATAATGATCGGCTGTTTAACAGTTTTTTTCAGATTAATATCATTCATTGTACAAAAAAAATTAACGAATATGTTAATAAGGAATTCCGGCTTTTCTTTGATTTTTTAAAGCCGTTAAATACCATTCAAATTCTTCAATAAAACGAACAACTCTACTGTCGTAATTTTTATCAATGGCATTTCCGTCATAGTCAAAAGCATTTTGAACCGCTGAAACCGGAAAAATTGTCGGGATACTCGACATTCCTAACTCTGACAAAACAGCCCGTAAATGAACTGCAACTCTCAAACCTCCGAAAGGACCTGCCGAATAGGATAAAGTTGCACTCGGTTTGAAATAATATTCGCTTTGAAAATGATCCAAAATATTTTTTAATGCTGCCGGAATGCTGTGATTGTATTCTCCCGAAACAATTACAAAACCATCTGCATTTTTTAAAAGTTTATGTGCCTTCTCCATCATTTCAGGGGCTTTTCCTGCTTCATACTCTTTGTGCATTTTATCTAAAAAAGGCAATTTGTATTCTTTAGAATCTATTAATTCAACATTATGACCTCTTTCCGAAAGTTTGTTAATAATAAATCGTGCGGCTTTTATTCCTTGCCTGTCCGAACGGTTTGAACCGTATATCACTACTATATTCATATATTTATTTTATAATTATTCTGATATTTCGACACCTTTCCAAAAGGCAACATAATTTTTTATGTCTTTTGCCGCAGGTTTCGGGTCGGGATAATACCATGCGGCATCTTCATTAATTTCTCCGCCTGTTTCTATATTAAAATATGAGGCTTCTCCTTTCCAAGGACAAACAGTATGCGTATTACTTTACTGTTTTTAAGAAACTCTTTATTTACTGAATTTCCCGGAAAATAATGATTATTTTCTATTTTTATTGTTTCATTGCTTTCAGCAATTACTTTTCCGTTCCAAATTGCTTTCATTTTAAAGTTTAATAATTATTTCGGCACTCCTGTTTCATAAGGATTATCCGGGTCGTTGCTCCATTCGAACCAGCCGCCGTCAAATACCGAAACACGCTGCCAACCCATCAGCCAAGCATTAAAAAATGCCTCACTTCCGCGCCAACCGGTACCGCAATAGAAAGCAATATGTTTATTCGAGGTAATCCCTGCATCTTTCCATTTTTTTTCAATTTCCTGATATTCCCTTGTTGTATGATCCGGATTTCTGTAATTTTCCATATGATAAGCATCTGTTCCGCAGTTTCCGAAGACTGCTCCGGGTATTCGTCCTTTTTTTTCGATGTAATTATATCCGCTGATTTCTCCGATAAATTCGTCCCAACTTCTTACACTTACCAAATCAGCATCTTCGGATTTCAACATTTCTTTTGCTTCATCAATATCTACGGCAAGTTCCGGTTTGCCCGGAATTTTTGCTCCGAAAACAGTTGCAGGAATTTTCTTAACATCTTCCGTACTTATGTCATATCCGGCATCTTTCCACGATTGAAAACCTCCGTTTAAAACACGTACGTCTTTTATTCCGGCATACATCATAATGAATGCACAACGAACGGCACCGATATGCCCTGCCGCACTTCCGGGAAAATCATCTGCATTATCGGGATGCATAAATTTGCCGTATAAAACCACTGTCGTATCAGCAGTAATACCATGTTGCAGCAATGCTTTTTCAAGTTCTTCCGGACTTCTTCGATTCCAAGTCTCAGGGGCTTCTAATGCTAAAGTATCAATATCAATTGCTCCGGGGATATGACCGGAAAGATATGCATCACGATTTCGATAATGTGCATGACAAATAACAACTTTTGTGTTATCAAAAACAGGGGGAACAGCATTATTCAAATGCTTTTTAACCAACGCAGGATAAACCAAATTTTCATATCTTGCGAGATGTTCCGCAGGAAGTTCCGGATTATTTGCCCATTCTTCCGTAAATTTGTAATAAACAAATACATTCCGGAATTTTGCTTTAATAAAAAGTTTTGCAATTTTCTCTGTATCTGCCTCAGAATATCCGTAAATAATAATTTTATACTCGGGCAGAATTCCTTTCCCTCGGACGATTTCTGTCCAGTCAATATAATTTGACCACTTATAAGGCAAACTTTTAGCCCCTTTTATGTGCCCGCCAATTTTTTCATTCTTTAATTTCCAACCGTTATATGATTCTGTCGGACGAATATCAATAATAATTGATTTCGGTTCGTTAATATTTTTCAAAACTTCTTGAGTAGAAATCTCTTTTATTTTATTACTCATACATTTAAACCTTTAATTTTTATAAAGATACAATTTTATATTAAAACAAATAATTTTTTTAAATAAAGTACTTTCAATAAAAGCCGTTATTTTCATATATTCCTGACACAAAAACATGTTTTATTTAGGGCTTGCCTTTAGATTTGTAAAGTTATTTTTAAAGAAAAAAGTATAATTTAAAAATATATGATAATGATGATGATGAATTTTCTTTTTTGTTACTTTTTTCTTTGTTAATAATTGTAATTTTGTTAATAACTAA
>JAJRUH010000059.1 GCA_024277895.1 Bacteroidota bacterium
CACATTAAATAATACAAAAGTCTTGCATATAAGAAAGCAGCAAGGCTTTTGTATTTTTCAGTACAACAAATCAAATATTTTTTCTCATCTTTTTTATGTATTATTAATCATCAAATTACACTGTATTGAAGTTTATTATGAAATACATATGCCTTATCTTTGCCTTGAAGGTTTTAATAATGAAATAATTTTATCATTTGCAAAACCGAAAAAAACAAAATTGACATTGAAGCTCGTTTTGATATTATTTCAATAGTTGAAGAAAACGGCAAATTTATTATCGAACATATTGAGGATGCTTTTTATCCGTTGATGTAGAAATCTTTTCGAGTCTTTAAGATTTGGAAGCTCTGAGTATTTCGGCATATTCGTTTTTATTGTTTAAAACTTCAAGAGCTTTTATAACAGTTTCGTCAAATCCGTTAATAATTTTGTAGTATTCGGCATTACCCCATAAGTCATTTGCAATCAAGGCTTTAATTTGAATTTTTATGTGTTCGTTATTTTTAAATTCATTCAAATAATCATTTTTTTTAATATTGTCTTCATATATGTAATTTACCATATCGGAAAGTATATTATCCGTAATTTTGAATTGTTTTTTAAAGTTTTCAAAATTCTTATAATTTTT
Source organism: Bacteroidota bacterium (assembly GCA_024277895.1). Lineage (GTDB taxonomy): Bacteria > Bacteroidota > Bacteroidia > Bacteroidales > JAADGE01 > JAADGE01. Next base: position 632 of record JAJRUH010000059.1, read on the forward strand.
CAAAATTCGGTTTCTGTTTTTTTCTGAATAAAGATGAATAAATTCATTAATTTTACTGTTATTTAGTTCTTCCCTATAATAAAACGGATAATGAACGGTGTCGGCAGGAATAAAAATATCCGGCATAATACCTCCGCCGCCGTAAACCAAACGATTATTCATCAGTGTTTTGAATTTAAGAGAATCGTTTAATTTGATGCTGTCTTTGTTAGTAAACTCACCATGTTCGTATCTGTGTACTAAATCCTCTTTATAGTCATCAATGCCTTTATTATAAGGTTTCTGAATGTTTCTTCCGGAAGGCGTATAATACTTTGCAACGGTAAGTCTTATCATTGAACCGTCAATAAGATAAATAGGTTTTTGTACAAGCCCTTTTCCGTAGGAACGACGACCTATTATAATTCCTCTGTCTAAATCTTGCACTGCACCGCTGACAATTTCGGCAGCCGATGCCGAAGATTCATTTATCAAAATTACCAAATCATTATTCCTGAATTTTCCGTTTTTATGAGTATAGTAATTTTTCCGTTTTTGATGGACACCTTCGGTATATAAAACAAGTTTATTTTTTCCGAAAAAATATTCAAGCAATTTTGTCGAAGTGTATAAGTAACCTCCGGAATTGTATCTTAAATCCAGAATAAGTTTTGAATCTTTTTTTGTCATTAATGAGTCTGTAAATTTTTTAAACTCGTTAATTGTTGTTGCCGAAAATCTGTTAAGTTTTATATAGGTGGTATTTTGATTAATATTGTATGCTGCAGTTATACTTTTTACCGGTATTTTCCCCCTTGTTACAGAAAAGTTCAATAAATTATCAAAACATCTTCGTTTAATTATTATATTAACTTTTGTATCTTTCTTTCCGGTAAGTAAATTTCTTAATTTCTCATCACTAATACCTGTCCCGGCTATTGTATCATTGTCAACAATTATAATTCTGTCTCCCGGTTTTATTCCGGCTTTATCCGAAGGTCCGTTTTTTACGATGTTTAAAATTAATACCGTATCCTGAATAATATCGTAAGAAATACCGACACCCGTAAAACTTCCGCGCAAACCTCTGTTAAGTTCTTCAATTTCATCTTTTGAAAAATACAAAGAATGCGGGTCTAAATCTTTAAGCAGTGCTTTTATGGCATCTTCGGTTAATTCTTCTTGGTTTACACTGTCTGCATAGCTTTCGCTTACAGCATCCATTACTTGTGTAAATTTATATATTTGTTCTTCGTCGGTTTGTGAAAACAGATTGAAATTTATTAACAGTAAAAAAAAGACTGCAATTTGTTTTATCATCTTAAAAAATTTATTTCTGTTTTTATTTCGTAAAAGCTTAATATCTTTGTAACGATTATTTTATTACTAAAATTATAAAGAATAAATGTCAAAGTTATTTAAAATATTCCTTATTCTGTTAATTTCTAATCAAATTAATGCACAAAAACCGGTTTGGTTTCAAACTGTTAAGTTTGGAAATCCTTTTATTTCAGATATAAGAAGTCCGATAATAAAGTCGGAAACAGGATATTTGAATAACATAGGAAAATATTATTATATAAAAAATGTTTCAACACGTCCGTTTATTGAAGCACATTTCGGTTATGAAATTCCGGTTATTTCATTGTCAAAAAATAATTACGAAATATTTTTCGGACTTCCGGGCGGTTCCGTTACTTTGGTTGATATGTTTGAAAAAACAACTGCACCGGTTATTAACACCGATTATTGGTTCGGAACTGAAATCAAATTCATTAAAAGATTTCAGGATAAAAAGTATATAAAAAATATAGGACTGAATATTTTGCCTTTATTTCACGAAAGTACCCACCTTGGTGATGAGTTTATTCTGAACGGCTTTACCAAAATCCCTGATTTTAAACGCATTAATATTTCTTATGAAGCATGGAAATTTTCTGTTATTTTAAACGATCCCGATACTCTGAACGGAAATATTTTATCGCTTAAAGCAAGCATTCAAAATCTATGGACACTAAAAGACGGATGGTACTTTACCGACAGTTTGGAAGTAAAGGGAGCTAACATACCTTTGAGTAAAAAAACTTTTGAGTGGTATTTTTCGGCAAATTATCAAAGAATTAAAGGACTTTTATGCTCGGAAAAGTGGGTTAATATTTTTTCCGTTCAGGTAAATAACCGAATTCAATTCAGTTATGAACCTAACATTCCCGAAAAGCGAATTTGGTCTTATAATTTATATTTCGGTTGGAAATATAAAATTTCAGATAAAGCGTTCCGTAATGTCGGCTTTTTCTTACGTTACTACCGAGGACTTAATCCGCACGGACAATTCAGAAATATCGGTGATTACAGATTTACCGGACTTAGCATTGCTTTGATGTAAGCGATATTTTTTGTTTCTTTGCCGACGAAATGAAAAAACATCTTACACTTCCGGGTTTTAAAATCATAAAGCAACTTGCAGAAGAAAATAATTTGCAGGTTTATGTAATAGGAGGATATGTGCGTGATTTAATTATGAAACGTCCTTCAAAAGATGTTGATATTGTAATAATCGGAAACGGAATTAAATTAGCCGAAAAAGTTGCCGAAAAACTTCCGGGCAAACCGAAAGTTACTGTTTTTAAACGCTTCGGAACTGCAATGTTTAAATATAAAGGTATTGAATACGAATTTGTAGGTGCCAGAAAAGAATCATATAGTTCCGATTCCAGAAAACCTGCCGTAGAAAAAGGAACATTGGAAGACGACCAAAATCGCAGAGATTTGACCGTTAATGCTTTAGCTTTAAGTTTGCATCCGGATAGTTTCGGAAAATTAATTGACCCTTTTAATGGTTTGCAAGACATTGAAAATGAGATAATAAGAACCCCGCTTAATCCGGATATTACTTTTTCCGACGACCCTTTGCGAATGATGCGTGCTGTCAGATTTGCCTGTCAACTTAATTTTACTATTTATCCGGAAACTCTGAATTCTTTAAAGAAAAATAAAGACAGAATAAAAATTATTTCAAAAGAACGGGTAAGCGATGAACTCAATAAAATAATCCTTTCGGAAAAACCGTCAAAAGGATTTAAAATATTGGACGAAACAGGCTTGTTAGAGCTTATATTTCCTGAATTTACGGCATTAAAAGGTGTTGAAACCATTAACGGCTTAAGCCACAAAGATAATTTTTTACACACTTTGCAAGTGTTGGATAATATTTCCGGAAAAACAAACAACTTATGGCTGCGGTGGGCTGCAATCTTACACGATATAGGCAAACCCGCAACAAAAAGAATAACCAAAAACGGCTGGACTTTTCATTCGCACGAATTTGTCGGTAAAAAAATGATTCCTGAGATTTTTAAAAAAATGCGGCTCCCGATGAATGAAAAAATGGACTATGTCCAAAAATTAGTTTCGTTGCATTTACGCCCCATAGCACTTGTTAAAGAGGAAGTTACCGATTCTGCCGTAAGGCGCTTGCTGTTTGAAGCCGGTGATGCCGTTGATGATTTAATGACTTTGGCTGAAGCCGATATCACTTCAAAAAACGAACGAAAAGTGAAATTTTTTCTGAAAAATCTGGAAAATGTGAGGCGAAAACTTGTTGAAGTAGAAGAAAAAGACAAAATTCGTAATTGGCAACCGCCGATTACCGGTGAAATAATTATGAAAACCTTTAATCTGAAGCCTTCAAAAACAATCGGAATAATAAAAGATGCCATACGCGAAGCTATTCTTGACGGTATTATCCCGAATGATTATGATGCAGCTTTTGAATTTATGATGAAATATGTTACTGAAAATAAGTTAAATACAAATAAAAAATAATATGAAGAAGTTACAAATATTTTTATTATCAAGTATTTTATTATACTCAATATCTGCCTTTTCGCAAGAAAATTCAATATACGAAAGCCGAAGTGCAAAAAATTCAGTATCCTTCAATTTAGGTTTCAATCCCGGAGAATTTTATATTCCTTTAACAGTAAATTACGAACACCTGTTTTATGATGCCGGTTTTGCAAAAATTAACGGCAGAACCGGTATAGGTTTTTGGCTTTATTGGACAGAAAAAGGAATAGACTTTCCCGTAACCGGACAAATTATATTTTTTAAAAAAGCATCACATATAGAAATAGGAATCGGAGCACAATATATTTATGATTTTGCCGATAATATGACCGGCTTAAGTCATCTGTTAAATATTGCTTACCGTTTTCAAAAACCTGACGGAAAATTTTTATTTAAAATAGGAGTTGAAAAAAATAAATGGGTGGTATATCCGTTTATCAGTACCGGATATGCTTTTTAACATTTATTAGGAAATTAATATATTTTTTTTATCTTTACAAACCAATTTTTATAAACTTAACAAAAAATAATTATTATGAAAAAATTAGCAGGTATCGGTATTGTTTTATTAGTTACATTTTTTATGGCAGCTTGCGGCGGAAGCAGCAGTAATCCTCAAAATGTTGCAAAAGATTTTTTTAAAGCATTATCAGAGAAAAATTATGACAAAGCAAAAGATCTCGGAACAGACAACACGGCTATGATGATAGGAATGATTGAAAGTTTTGCTAAAATGGCACCCGAAGGTCAAGATTCAGACTCCGGAATGGGCGATTTAAGCGCTATTAAATGGGGCGAAACTAAAGTTAAAGGCGATAGTGCCACATGCTTTTATTCAACCCCGGACAAAGAAGATCAAAAAATTGATTTAAAAAAAGTTGACGGTAAATGGAAAGTTGATATGAAAAAAGATATGTAAATTTTTCATTTTTCGTAAATTTACAGCCGGAATTATCCGGCTGTTTTTAATTTCAAGAATTTACTGTTGAAGAAAATTGTTAAATACATTTTTATTACTGTTGTTTCCGTAATTCTTTCGGCTTGGCTTTTTCGTATCTTTTATAACAGAACAGAAAAACGTAAAGAAAAACAAATAACTTATATTTTACCGAATTACGAAAAAAAAATAGTCCGTAACGGTGATGTAATTTTAAGGTACGGATACGGCTTGGTATCAGATTATATCGTGAATAAATTTGACGAGCCTTATACTATTTCTCATTGCGGAATTATTCGAAAAACAGGAAATAAGTTAGAGGTTATTCATTCCGAATCCGGCTCATTTTTATCAACAGAAGGCGTGCAAGTGCAAGATTTTGACTCCTTTACAGATGCCGGGCATAAAAATTCAATTATAATTGTGAGATATAATAAATGCACAGATGAAGATTTAAATAAAATAACAGATTTTGCACAATATTATTTAGATAAAAAAATCCCTTTTGATTACGGATTTAATCCTGATGATACAACTGCCATGTTTTGTTCGGAAATTATTTGGCATGTTTTTAAAGATGCTTTTAATAAAGACATTTTTTTAAATGAAAACAACCGAACAGATTTTAATCAATTCAAAAACTTTTACGACAGTACTCAATTTGATGTGATTATAAATGATCAGTTAAAATTAACAAAAGACAAATAAATGAATTTATAAACTGTTTAAAAACCTGTTTAAATTTTCTCCCTCTTTAAGTCTAAGTTTTTTCTTCAATCGGTATCTGGCATTTTTAGCACTCTCCGGTGATATATTTAAAACTGATGCTGTCTCTTTTAATGACAGATTTAATTTGGTTAACG
>JAJRUH010000060.1 GCA_024277895.1 Bacteroidota bacterium
CTTAAAACCCTTGCACTTTCTTTGATAAAACTACCAAATTTTTGCTGCTCAGCTGCACATCTCTTTTGTATTTTGTTCAATTTGAAGTATTTATATACATCTGCATCTCACAAAATCCAAAATAGACGCACATCTGAGCTTTTCAGCAAGCCCTACATAAACATATAGTGTGTAAATATTTTATCCGATGACTCGAAGAACCTGCAATGCCATCGGTGTATTTTATTTTTCCGCCATATTTCAGGTATTTTTTTGCAGAAGAAAAAACTGTATTTTGCCGATAATTATTATTTTTACACTCAAAAATGTCGCCTGAACTTGTATTTATTGTAATAACATCCTATTTTACCTTATTAATTTTTATTTCGTGGCTTACAAGCAGAAGAAGTAATACTGCAAGTTTTTTCACGGCAAACAGGCAATCACCGTGGTATTTGGTTGCTTTCGGAATGATTGGTGCATCTTTATCCGGGGTAACGTTTATTTCGGTTCCGGGGTGGGTTTCCGACACAAAATTTTATTACTTTCAAATGGTGCTGGGTTATTTGGTCGGCTACTTTATTATTGCAACTATCTTAATGCCTTTGTATTACAAGTTAAATTTGATAACAATTTATACTTATTTGGAAAAACGTTTCGGTTTCAGGTCGTATAAAACAGGTTCTGCATTTTTTCTTTTATCGCGTGTTATCGGAGCATCGTTTCGTTTATTTTTAGTTGCCGGCGTATTACAAATCGGGTTTTTTAATGCGTTTCATATTCCGTTTTGGATTACTGTTTTAGTAACTGTTTCTTTAATTTGGTCTTATACGTTTAAAGCAGGAATAAAAACTATTGTGTGGACAGATACTCTTCAAACATTATTTATGTTAACAGCTGTAATTGTAACCGTTTTTATAATTGCCGACAAATTGGATTTAAATATTTCGGGAGTTATTTCCGTAATAAAAAACAGTGATTATTCAACGGTTTTTGATTGGAATTGGCAATCGAAAAGCAACTTTTTCAAACAGTTTATTGCCGGTGCTTTTATTGCCGTTGTAATGACCGGTTTGGACCAGGATATGATGCAAAAAAACCTGACTTGCAGAAATATAAAAGATGCAAAAAAAAACATGTTTTGGTTCAGCATTACATTGGTTCCTGTTAATTTAATTTTTCTGTCTCTCGGAGTTCTTTTGTATTATTACGCTGCACAAACAGGCATTTTACTTCCTGTAAAATCTGATGATGTCTTTCCTTTTTTAGCATTAAATAATTTGTCGGTATTTGCCGGAATAGTTTTTTTGCTCGGAATTACGGCAGCTGCTTTTTCAAGTGCCGATTCTGCATTAACGGCTTTGACAACATCTTTCAGTGTTGATTTTTTAAATTTGAAAGTTGACGAAGACAACAAAAATATTAATAAAATAAAACGTTTGGTTCATATAGGTTTTTCATTATTGCTTTTCGGGGTAATTATTTTGTTTAAAGCATTGAATAACGAAAGTGTTGTGTCGGACGTTTTTAAGGTTGCCGGATATACCTACGGTCCGATTTTGGGCTTATTTGCTTTCGGACTGTTGTCAAAACGGAAAGTAAATGATAAAGCAGTTCCTTTTATTGCAATAATTTCACCTGTTTTATTATATTTTATTAATATGTATTCGGAACAATTACTTTTCGGTTATAAATTCGGTTTTGAATTATTAATTGTAAACGGTGCTTTAATGTTTTCGGGATTGTTTATTTTTTCGAAGAAAGGAAATTTGGTAATTTAAAAATAATTTAATATATTTGGTTCCGAAAACATAAAATAAAAATAAACTTAAAAAATGGAAACACGAAAACTACCCCCCCTCGCAAGATTAATGCCTTTTGCAGTAATATTTTTAGTTTTTTTCGCTTTTAATTTAAATGCACAAAATATTTCGGTACGAGGTTCCCGAGTAAACGGAGACATTTACCATCTCGGCGGAGCAATAGGAATAGGAACAGATGCACCCGCAAGCTCTTCTTTGCTTGATATTAACTCAACAGAGAAAGGAATTTTAATACCGAGATTAAGTTCTCGACAAATTTCTGCCGTTCAAAACCCTGCAAACAGTTTACTTGTTTTTAATACTACCGAAAATATGTTTATGTTTTATGATGAAGCGATTTTGCAATGGAGAACCCTTATGGCATCTGAAGGCACAAGCAATGCTGAAAAACTTTGGAACAGAGATAATTCAAAACAAGGAATTATCTTTCTCTTAAATATTGACGATAATGTCGGAATAGGAACAGAAAACCCGAATGCCTCTTTTGAAATTAAGCCTAAAGGAAATGATGCCCTCAGAATATTAACCTCCAAAACAGGAATTTCGGCAAATATACAATTTACCGATAAGGACGATAGCAATTATGTCGGTTTTATTGCACCTGACACTGTTGATGAGAATATTTTATGGCAATTGCCGAATGTAAAAGGTGACAGCGGACAAGTATTAACAACCGACGGAGCCGGTTTGTTAACCTGGTCTGAAAAAACGGCTGCGGATACTTGGATAAGAGATTCGATAAACAATTCTGTTTTTCTTAGTTTTGCAAATGATTTTGTAGGAATAGGAACAAACATACCTTTAAAACCGCTTCACATTGTTTCGTCTTATACAGAAACAACAGGCGGAGGAGGAATAGAGCCTCTGTCAGGAAATACAGCAGACAATTATTCTGTATTAAGGCTTGAAAATCGCCGCACAAGTATTTCTGATGTAGGTTTTAGTTTTACGGATGTAAATTTATGGGATTTTGAAAATGCGAATAATACTTTAAATATAAATTATAAAGGCTACATTGTTCAATTGGGAGAAATAACAGAAAAGAATTTTTCATTTTCGAACGACGGAACTTTTACTGCTGAGAAATTTGCCGGGGACGGAGCTCAATTGACCGGATTACCATGGAAACGAAGGGGAAATGATATATACTATACAGACGGAAATGTAGGAATAGGCACCTATGATGTAATGGATAAATTACATGTTGTAGGAAATATTTACGGAACTGAATCAGCAGCTTTTAAAAGTATAAAACTAATTAACGGAAGTATGGATGCTTGGACAAATGCAGGTTGGAGTCCCAGAATACAAACTAAACTCGGAACTGTTTGGGCATCAACAGACAAATCAAATCTCGGCAATTATTATCTTGGTTTGGGGATGACTAACAGCGGCTGGTATTTTATGACAAGAAAAGACAATGGAACAAAACGATATGTTTGCGTTATTTCCAACGAAGGCTTATTAAGGGCAACAGAAATATTGGTTGAAGAAAGAAATTGGTCTGATTTTGTTTTTGAACCCGATTATAATCCGATACCTTTAAATGAACTTGAAGCATACATAAAACAAAACAATCATTTACCTGATATTCCTTCGGCAAAAGAGATAAAAGCAAACGGACTTAAACTGGGAAAAATGCAAAAACTTCAAATGCAAAAAATTGAAGAACTTACACTTTATATAATAGAACAAAATAAAAGAATTAAACAATTAGAAAAAGCCGTCGGCAGCAGGCAATAGACAATATTGCTAGAAGCAGCGGACAAGCAAGTGTAAGATTAAACAATATAAACAGTTAACAGATAAACAAAAAAATGAAAAAATTAATATTATTAACGGTAATAATACTTTCGGCACAATTAATACAAGCACAATCGTATGTTACATATACTTACGACAACGCAGGAAACAGACTTGCAAGACAAACAATTATTTTAAAAAATACGGAAAATAATAATTATAAAAAAGACAAAATAAGCGATGTAAACTATATATTCGGGAAAGGAAACATAACAGTTTACCCAAATCCCGTAAAAGAATTGCTGAATATACAATTTACCGACATAAATACAAAAAACGATATTATTTTACAATTATATGACATTAACGGAAAACTATTGCAAACAAAAAAAACAAAAAATTACAAAACAACCGTAAATCTGAGCAGCAAAACAGCGGGAGTATATATATTAAAAGTATTATTCGGAAACGGCAAGGCAGAATTTACGATAGTAAAACAATAAGTGACTTTTATTCATCGGATGACTTTGAGTCATCCGATGAATAAAATCTAAACAGTATCAATTTGCACGATATGTTTGTTAAGCCGGCAAAAATAACACGCAATATGCACGAATATTTTAACATAAAAACAAACAAGCCCCATAATCTGCGAGAAATGTTTGTAAACATTACTACATGCTGCAGCAATCTGCATAAGAACATTGAAACAATAAATAAACCGATAGGACAAGTCATGCCGAGAATGGTTTTTTATACGGTAACAGATTCCCGAATTTTATTAACCATAAACTTTTTTCACAAATGATTAAATCAATTCAACTCCTGAGACTAAGAAACGACGAACACGTTCAATTTAACAACGACTTGCTGAAATTTTGCGAAGAAAATAATCCCGAAGCACTCAAAATTAAAAATCAATACGATAACTTGCTTGCCGGAACACAAAAAATGGAACAAGCATACCTGCAAACAAGAGGAAGCGAACTTACAAAAAAAATTACGGCGGAAGACGAAGTAAGAGACAAACTTGTAACAGGCATAGAACAAGGAGCCGTTTTTTACACATATCACTTCGAAGCCGAATATACCGAAGCCGCAGAACTGCTTTTACAAGAAATAAAAAAATACGGAACAGGCATAGCACGCATGAACTATCAGGCGGAAACAGCGGCACTTAACGACCTTATCGACAAGGTAAAAAACAACGATAAACTAAACGCTGCAGTTACTCTTCTCGGGCTTATGCAATGGTTTACAAAACTGGAAGAAAGCAATAACAGATTTAACGATTTATACATCGACAGAATTAAAGAAAACGCACAAAAACCCGACTTAAATTTAAAAGAATTAAGAAAAGAGTCTGCCGAACAATATAAAGAACTCGTAAAACACATCGAAGCAAACACACTGCTTAATCCCTCGGAATCCTACGAAACACTTATAAAACAACTAAACAATCTTATTGACAAATATAATAACATACACCGAAAATCTTAAACTTTCAACTAAAAGAAAATGAAAACAATAAAAAAAATTACAACGGCAATACTTATAATTACGGCAATAATCATATTAACCGATTGTAAAAACGTATTAATACAAACAGACAAACCTCTTTATGACGTACTGATATCTCATGCTTGGAAAACTGATTTTGATAACAACAGAGTTTATCATTTTTTACCCGATAGTGTATGCTATGAAAACCACGATGCGGAAAATGATTCAACACATTTTGAAAACACCAAACTCTTTCCGAATTTTAGTTTCAGAGTAAAATGGTGGTTAGAATACAATAATAACAGAACCCTGTTTTATATAAACGAAATACAAACAATGTATGATACAATAACAGATTATAACGATGAAATAACGGTTGACAGCATAGTATATTCTGAAGAATTTATGTACAGTATCGTGAAATACAATGAGCATAAAATAAAAGCATATTTATCATTGCCCAAAATATCTTTCTCTGATTCTGTAAGCGTAATTTTAAAAGCCCTTAATTAAATTTATATCGGAAAAAACATAAAAAACTAAACAAATACCGTAACTGATGAAACAAACGGCAACAATATTAATACTGCTACTTTTAAACCTTTCCGGTTTTTCGCAAACATATACCGCAAAACGCTTTATTTTAAACAATAATCAAACCGGACAAAATAAAATTTACATTGCCCGCGATTACATAAAACTAACCGCAGGTTTCAAATATACTGCACAACCGGGCAAAACATTTATCGGAAAAACAGACCCTTCATTAATTTTTGATACCGAATATTCCGATAACCAAACACCGTGGAGCAGCAATTTGCCCGCAGGAAGCCTGCCCGGAAGCGTTAACGTAAGCCCCTCCGGTGCCGCAACATACAGCATACCGATAGCATTACCGCCGGGTACTGCAGGGATGATGCCCTCTTTATCAATAGTTTACAACAGTCAATCAGGCGACGGAATGCTCGGCAAGGGTTGGACAATCGGCGGCTTTTCTGCAATAACGCGCATTCCCGCAACATTATATCACGACGGGTTTGTTGACGGTGTAGATTTTGATGCAAATGATCGTTTTGCTCTTGACGGACAAAGACTTATTGCCGTTTCAGGTTCTTACGGCGCACATAATACCGAATATCGTACCGAAAACGAAACTTTCTCTAAAATAAAATCTTATTATACATCGGGTAACGGTCCTTTAAAGTTTTTTGTCGAAACAAAAAGCGGTATTAAAATGCAATATGCCTATACCGAAAATTCAAGAATACAAGCCGGTTCGCCAAACGGAAATTCGGTTATGTATTGGCTGTTAAATAAAGTTTACGACACAAAAGGAAATTATTATACAATTACATACAAAGAAGAAAACGGAGAATTTTATCCGATTGAAATAAACTACACCGGACATAACAACGATTTGGCACCTTATAATAAAATAAAATTTTTATATACAAGAAAAACAGACCAAAGCATTGCTTATGTTGCAGGTTCCGAATTTAAAAGCACGGTTTTACTCTCCGATATTAAAATTTACAATAACGAACATCTTATTCGTAAATACTCTTTCAAATATAACTTTAATATGTTTTCTCGCCTTTCCGAAATTCAATTATATGAAAGCAGAAACTCTAAAATTAATACTACAAAAATTCAATGGAATGAAAAATCTGAAAAATTTTATAGTTTTTATCCGGGTGGAGAATCTATAATTTGGTGGAATTATAATTTACTTTTACAGAATGATTTAAATAATGACGGCGTTTCAGATTTTATTTATTTTATTCCGTCAACTTTTAAAAACAAAACAACCAGAATAGAAAGTATGGTTGCTTCAACAGAATTTAACGGCGAATATCTTACTGCTAATACAGGAGACTTTTACGGAAACGGAAAAAATGAAGTTCTTGTTGTCAGAAATAAGAATAATAAAGGAAATGAAGACAGCAAAGGATCAAAATATTTCTATCTTTATAAACCTGAGAAACCTTTTTTTATCGAACATAAAATTCTTACGGCAAAAATTGACGGTCATCTTGAGGTCGGTGATTTTAACGGTGACGGCAAAACAGATTTTATGTTTGAAAATAATAAGTACATTAAAATTTATAGGGTTGGTGCAAATTCGGCAATACATTATTTAACTTTTTCTAAAATAAAAAAAATAAAAAAAATAAAAACAGCAGATTTTAACGGCGACGGAATTTCTGATATCTTTGTAATCTCCGGAAAAAAACCTTATTTAAGAATTTATGATGTTTCCGGACAAACACAAAATCTTATTTATTCTTCAGACATAATTGAAAAAAATGACAGATTTAATTTGGCGGATTTTAACGGCGACGGTAAAACAGATATTTTAGTTGAGAAAAAACAAAATAAAACAATAAAAGACAGAAAATTATATCTTTCAACGGGTATCTCTTACAGTTATTCAACAAAAATTGCAGTAAGTAATTTAAAAAATATCTTAACCGGCGACTATAACGGCGACGGAAAAGATGATATAGTTATTACCGAAAAAACTGATAACGGCTCAAAAGTAAAATATTATTATTATATTTTTAATAACAATACTTTAACCAAAATTTGTGAAGATTTTTTTGATACAAATTCAGGTGCAAAATTTAATTTTAAGTCATTTTCTAATAAATCTGATTTTAAATACGGAGACGGAAAACAAGAAATAGTTGCATTTGATAATAATAATATTGTCTATTTTGCTTTTTCTTTTCAAAAAAATATTAATACAAAAATAATAAAATCAATAACCGACGGCTACAATAATAAAACCGAGTTTGAATTTAAACCGCTTGCCGATACCTATGCAGACGTTTATACACAAGGAAGCGGAGCAACATTTCCCGTAAACGATTTCAGAGGTGCATTATATGTTGTTAAAAACCTTACCGCTCCTAACGGTATAGGAACACAAAAAACAACACAAAGATATTTCTACGAAAGTGCTAAAATACACAGACAAGGCAAAGGATTTCTCGGTTTTATGAAACTTAAATCGGAAAACTTAACGACACACATAATTTCGGAAACAAACTTTGATTATAACAGAACATATTTTAACACATACCCTATATCATCTAAAACATATTATAATAATACATCATCATTAATTTCATCAAGCACAATAACAAATCAATATATACATCATTTCGGAAACAAAAGAATTTTTACTTATCCCAAAGAAACAGAAACAACCGATTATTTAACAAACACAACGGTAAACACTGTTACAAATATTGACTATAATACCGGTAACGTAACTCGCACATTTACTTCAACACAAGACGGAACAACGGAAACACTGTATCAAAATTACATACAGGCAGGTGCATGGCTGCCGACAAAACCGACAAAAACAATTGTTAATAAAACGGCAACAGGCAAACCGACATATACAAGAACTTCAATTTTTGAATATTACGGCAACGGATTGCTTAAAAAAAGCACAGCCGACCCATATGAAGACAAACCGGTAACAACGGAATATCAATACAACTCTTTCGGAAACGTAATACATACAAAAATTACAAGCCCCGCAGAGCAGGTAAAAAACTCATATTTAAGCTACGATAATAAAAATTGTTTCGTAATAAGCCAAACTGACCCGCTCGGATTTACTTCATACAAAACTTACGACGAAGAAACGGGAAATGTTTTAACACAAACAGATATAAACGAACACACCACAAAATTTAAATACGATGCATTAGGCAGTTTAATTGAAACAGAATTGCCCGACGGTACAAAGTCATACCAAACAACAAATTGGTACACGGGAAACAGCATCTCAAACGCAAAAACATATACTGTTACAAGTGCTGACGGAACTGCTCCGGTAAAAACATATTTTGACATACTCGGCAGAAAAATAAGAACAGAAACACAAGGATTTAATAACGAAAAAATTATTTCAAAAACTCAATACAACACAAGAGGACAGATTTATAAAACTTACGAACCGTATTTTGAAGGAGAAACGGGAAATTATGCAACTTTTTATTATGACCGTTACGGAAGACAAACAAGAATAATTTCTCCGACAGGTACAACTTTATACGACTATAATGAAAAAACTACAACCGTTACAATGCCCGACGGAAAACAAAGCATTAAAACAACAAACAATCTCGGACAAGTTATAACAGCACAAGACAACGGAGGATTAATAAATTACGATTATAATTCTGCCGGCTTGCCGACAACAATTTCAATAGTAGGCGGTACAACAATTACAATTACTTACGACATATACGGAAACAAAACAAGCCTCACAGACCCCGATGCCGGAACAATAAATTACGAATACTATGCGTTTTCAAATATAAAAAGTCAAACTAATGCAAACGGAAATATGCATGAAATGGAATACGATATTGCAGGCAGATTAATACAAAAAACAGGACCCGACGGAACAACAAATTATGTTTATGACACGGCACCAAACGGTAAAGGGATGCCTGCAAGCGAAAGTTATAACGGAAACACAAAAACTTATGTATATGATAATTTAAGCCGCCTTTCATCAGTAACCGAAACTTTTGAAGGCGAAAATTATACATATTCATACACCTACGATAATTTGGGCAGAATAAATAAAACGACATACCCGAACGGCTTTGCATACACAAAACAATACAAAAACAACGGATACCTGCAACAAATAAACACCGAAAACGGACAACTTATTTGGAAACCCCTTAACCGAAACGCACAAGGACAAATTACCGAACTCCAAAAAGGCAACGGACTTATAACACATAAAACTTATGATAATATTTCGCACATGCCCGAAACTGTTGTTACCGGAACAATACAAAATTTTGAATATGAATTTGAAAACACAACGGGCAACCTGTTAAGCAGAACGGATAATATACACGGCAATACGGAAACATTTACTTATGACCATTTAAACCGACTGACACAAATTAACACAAACGGAAATATTTTTAACATAAAATACGATAATACCGGAAACATAACAAGCAAAACAGATGCAGGAACATACTCCTACGATACGAATAAAATACATGCCGTAACACAAGTAACCGGCGATGTTTACCTGCCCTCTTTTAACCAAAACATAACATACACGCCGTTTAACAAAGTAAATACGATAAATGAAGGAAACAACGAACTAATCTTTAACTACGGACTTAACAACCAAAGGAAGAAAACAGAACTTTACAAAGCAAAAGCACTTACACAAACAAAATACTTTTTCGGCTCATACGAAAAAACAATAAAAACCGACACAATAACACAATACTGCTTCCTGCCCGGCGGTGCAATATACAAAACAACAAACGGCACGGGCGAACTGTTGTTTACATACACCGACCACCTCGGTTCAATAACACACATAACCGACAACGAAGGCAACCTGCTTGCCGAACAAAGTTTTGACGCTTGGGGCAGAGCAAGAAACCCCGAAACTTGGGAATACGAAACAATAATAAATAATCAATATTCAATTGTCAATTCAAGAGGCTACACAGGGCACGAAATGTTACAGGAGTTTGGTTTAATAAATATGAACGGTCGCCTTTACGACCCCGTTCTCGGCAGAATGTTAAGCCCCGACAACTACATCCAAATGCCCGACTACACCCAAAACTTTAAC